>JALRFT010000163.1 GCA_023261915.1 Acidimicrobiales bacterium
TCAATGCTGCGGCCAACGCGCCCGATACCGAGATCCCAGCCACGACCAGGGTTATCTGTGTGGCCTCGGGCAAGGGCGGTGTCGGCAAGTCGTCGGTGACCGTCAACCTCGCTGCCGCGCTCGCCGCCCGCGGCCTCACTGTCGGGGTCCTCGACGCCGACATCTGGGGGTTCTCCGTGCCTCGCATGCTCGGGGTGGACGGCCGACTCGGCGGTGAGGTGACCCCCGGTGACGAGGGTGCGGCCGGCCGCAAAATCGTGCCGCACACCAAGACCGTGGGGGCCGGAACACTCAAGGTCGTCTCGATGGGATTGCTCGTTGATGACGAGGAGACGGCCCTCATGTGGCGTGGGTTGATGCTGAACCGGGCCGTGCAGCATTTCCTCGAGGACGTGCGCTGGGGGGAGATGGACTACCTGCTCATCGACATGCCGCCCGGAACCGGCGACGTGCAGATGGGCCTGGCCCGCATGTTGCCCCGAGCTGAGATGATCGTGGTCACCACGCCCTCAACGAGTGCGCAAAAGGTCGCTGTTCGTGCCGTGAACATGGCCCGCCGCAGCCATCTGCGTGTCGCCGGGGTTGTCGAGAACATGAGCGCTTTCACCTGTGAGCACGGCACGTCGTATCCGCTGTTCGGTTCCGGCGGCGGGGAAACGCTTGCAGCCGATGCCGGAGTGTCGCTGCTCGCCGCCATCCCGCTTGAACCGTCAGTCGCTGCAGGTGGTGACGCCGGCCAACCCATCGCCCTCGGAGAGGGTCCGGCAGCGTCGGCCTTCCGGGACCTGGCCGAGTTGGTGGTCGCTGAGGTCGTGCCACCCGTTGAGATGGCCGGCTGCTCGGCCCGCATGCTCGACGCCGCAGTGGCGGCCCTCGACGCCGCCGAGCTCTGAATCCGCTCAGCGGACCCGCAGGCCTCGCAACGCGGCCGGCAGCTCGCCTCGGACACGGGTGCCGGGTCGGTCCGGGTCGTTGAGGTCGATCACGTGGGTAAGGCGCTCGGGTACGACGCACGCCTCGTCACTTCCCGTGTCGATGCCGTGACCTCGCAGGATGAGTCGTTGGCCCCACTCGGTCTCCACCGAGAGTGACTCGGCGGCCACCTCGATGGCATCGATCGTGGGGCCCTGATCACCGGGGTAGAGGTTGCGGAGATACTCGGGTGCGTACACGACCACGCCGCCGACCTCGCCGACGGGTTCCTGGTCCGGACCTGGCCAGAAGTCTTCGTAGAGGAATGGTGCCGTCGACTCGCAGCAGCCGGTCCCGATCGTGATGGTCAGGGTGCCGGACCGGGTTTGGCGGGCCCGGTCCACGACCGTTATCGCTGCGTCGGTGGCGTCGATGCGCATGCGCCCATCGTAGGGGGGCGGAGCGGCCGGTCGTCAGTGGGCCGTGCCCCGGGTGCCCCCGTTACGCTGTCGCACCATGTCCCGCCTGCGTGTCGCCCTCGCCCAGGTGAACGCTGTCGTCGGGGACCTCGACGGCAACACGGACCTCGTCGTCGCTGCCGTCGAGGAGGCCGCCCACCACCGTTGTGACCTCGTGGTGTTCCCCGAACTCGTGTTGGCGGGCTACCCGCCTGAGGATCTGCTGTTGCGACCAGCTTTCGTCGACGGGGTCGCAGCGGCGCTCCGTCGGGCTGCGGAGGCCACCGGGCCCCATCCCGGTCTCGTGGCGGTCATCGGGTTCGTCGAACGCGACGGTGACCATCTCCACAACGCTGCCGCCATCTGCGCCGAGGGGCGAGTCCGGGGCGTCTACCGCAAGCGACTGCTCCCCAACTACGCCGTATTCGACGAGGACCGCTACTTCGAGCCCGGCAATGAGTCCCCTCTGCTGTGGGGCATCGCCGGGGTGTCAGTCGGGGTGGCGATCTGTGAAGACGCGTGGGCCGACGATGGACCGCTGGTGAACCTCGCACTCGGCGGTGCCGAGGTGATGGTGCTGCTCAACGCCTCACCTTTCCACGCTGGTAAGCGGCTCGAGCGTGAACACACCATCTCCCGACGCGCCGTCGAGACGGGTTGTGACCAGATCTACGTGAACCTCGTCGGCGGTCAGGACGAACTCATCTTTGATGGCGGCTCGTTCATCGTTGATCGCACCGGCCAGGTGGTGCACCGCTCGTCGTCGTTCGTCGCCGGGATCGCCGTCGTGGATCTCGACATCGCAGCGGGTGCATCGCCGGCGGTGGCGTTGCCCGTGGTGGAACTGACAGATCACACGGCGGCAGCATCTGAGTCGTTGCTGGCTCCCCAGGCGGCCCCGATGCTGACCGAGGTCGAAGAGGTCTACGCCGCCCTCGTGGTGGGTCTGCGGGACTACGTCAACAAGAACGGCTTTGGTGACGTCGTCGTGGGCCTTTCGGGTGGCATTGATTCGTCACTCGTAGCCACCATCGCCGCTGATGCCCTTGGCCCCGATCGGGTGCATGGGGTCGCCCTGCCGTCGCGGTATTCCTCGGCGCATTCGCATGCCGATGCTGAGGAACTCGCCACTCGCCTCGGCATCGACATGCGGACCATCCCCATCGAGGCCGGCCACGCCGCCCTGCTCGGAATGCTCGGTCCGTCGTTCGTCGGTGATGACGGCATGCCGGTCGACGACGCCGACCTTGGTCTTACGGGTGAGAACCTGCAGAGTCGGATCCGGGCCGTGGCCATCATGGCCTTGTCGAACCGGTTCGGTTGGTTGGTGCTGACCACCTCGAACAAGAGCGAGAGTGCCGTGGGTTATTCGACGCTGTACGGCGATTCCGCCGGCGGCCTCGCCGTCATCAAGGATGTGCCGAAACTCCTCGTCTACCGGTTGTGTCGTCACCGAAACGAGGTGGCCGCTGCTGCGGGGGAGGTCCCGCCCATTCCGGTTGCGGTGCTCGACAAGCCACCGTCGGCGGAACTGCGTCCCGGCCAACGGGACGACCAGAGTCTGCCGCCCTATGAGATTCTCGATCCGCTGCTCGAGGCTTATGTCGAGGGGGACCGCTCGGTGGCTGAACTCATCGCCGACGGTCATGACCCGGCGCTCGTTGCTCGGGTGGTGCGGCTCGTCGACGCCGCCGAGTTCAAGCGTCGTCAGTCCCCCCCGGGGTTGCGGGTGACGACCAAGGCGTTCGGCAAGGACCGGCGTCTGCCCATCACCAACGCCTACCGTGGATGATGTGACCGAGCAGTCCCGAGCCGCTGGTGATCTGACGTCGATCCCGGATGCCGTGGGACCGTCGCCTCCTCAGCACGCCACCATGACGCGTCTCGGGAATCTGCGCTGGGCCGAGTTGCAGGTGTTCACCGTGACTGGTGGGTGGGTGGCATCGTCCGTGGATCCGTCGGTGGCGACGGCGCTGTCGGCGGTGTCGGCGCACGCCGCGTGGCGGGCGCGCAATCTTGCCGACCGGCTGCCAACCATCGGCGAGTTCCGAGCACCGGCCGTCACGGTCCCGGCCGCCGCTTCTCTCGAGGACCTTATGACCCGCATCGCCGCGATTGAGGGTGACGCGCCGCGCGTTGCGGTGCTGGCTGACGTCGTGCTCCCGTCACTGGTCGCGGCCCTCGGTGATCTCGCCGCCACCTTGTCGCCCGTTGCCGACGCGCCGTCGCTGCGGATCATCCCGATCGGTGTCACCGACCTTGAAGCCGACATCGCCTGTCTCGCTGAACTCGTTCCCACGGGGGATCCGACATCGCCGTCATCTGACACTTTTGTGACCGACGTGCGCACCGCCCTCGCCGCTGCTGGCGGGTGGTGAGCGGCGCTTTCTCCCGCAAGGACGCCGCTTTTGGGTTGCGGTAGGCACCGGCGGGTGTGCCGTTGGGAACTCGGGGGTGGGGGGTCTTGACCCGTCCGGTATCGTTGTCCCACCTCGCAGACCGACACTGCCGGGCTCGGCGCCCACCGGTGCCACCACCTTGTCGGTCTGCAGGGTTCGTTAGTTGGGACACGACCTGGTTCAGGTCAAAGAGCACGGCCCCCGGGCCAAGAGGAGCAATGTGGCCAAGGAGCGTGTTGAGCGCGACGAAGAAGATCTCGTTCGCCTCTACCTCACCGATATCGGCCAGTACCCGCTGCTGACCAAGGAAGACGAAGTTCGTCTCGCCCAGGCCATTGAGGCCGGCGTGGCGGCGCGGACCGAGATGGAAGCCGGAGGGACGCTCACTGCGGCCCGTAAACGCGAACTCCGCAAGCAGTTGCGCGGCGGTGAGGACGCCGAACGCACCTTCGTGCAGTCCAACCTCCGTCTCGTGGTCTCCATCGCCAAGAAGTACCAGGCCTCCGGCCTCCCGTTGCTCGACCTGATCCAGGAAGGCAACCTCGGCCTCATGCACGCCGTGGAGAAGTTCGACTGGCGTAAAGGCTTCAAGTTCTCCACCTATGCCACGTGGTGGATTCGCCAGGCGATCACGCGGGCCATCGCCGACCAGAGTCGGACGATCCGTGTGCCGGTGCACATGGTCGATGCGATGACGAAACTGCGG
>JALRFT010000192.1 GCA_023261915.1 Acidimicrobiales bacterium
GTGGCGGCCACCACGGTGGACACCCAGTGTGGTTCGTCCCAGCAGGCGACCAACCTCGCCACCAGCCTCGTCGCCGCTGGCGTCGTCGACATCGCAGTGGCGTGTGGCGTCGAGACAATGTCCTCGGTGCCCATCGGGTCGAACAGCTCGAAGAAACTCGGCTACGGCGTGCCCATCCCCAAGACGTACTTCGGGCAGTACGAGTTCACCAGTCAGTTCGAGGGAGCGGAGCGGATTGCCGAAAAGTGGGGCATCACCCGCCAAGATGCCGACGACTACGCCCTGCGCTCCCAAACGCTCGCTGCCGAGGCCTGGGCCGAGGACCGGTTCGGCACCCAGGTGGTCGACGTCGTCGCTCCGATTCTCGACGAGGAACGTCAACCAACCGGTGAGACCCGCACGGTCGCACGCGATGAAGGCATCAGGGAGACCACTGTCGACAAACTCGCCAGCCTCAAGCCCGTTGCCCGGGAGGACGGTGTCCACACTGCGGGATCCTCATCACAGATCTCCGACGGTGCCGCGGCGGTATTGATGATGACGGCGGACAAGGCGGCGGCACTCGGCTTGACGCCGATCGCCCGGGTGGTGGACACCTGCCTCGTCGGCGTTGATCCGGTACTCATGCTCACGGGCCCCATCGATGCCACCCGTTTACTCCTCGAACGCAACGGTCTCAGCATCGGCGACATCGACCTCACTGAGATCAACGAGGCCTTTGCCTCAGTGGTGCTTGCCTGGGTCCGAGAGTTCGGTGTGGACCCGGCCACCGTGAACCCCAACGGTGGCGCCGTCGCACTCGGCCACCCCCTTGGTGCCACCGGTGCCGTCCTCACCACCAAGGCTGTCCACGAACTGCAGCGCACCGGTGCCGACCGGGCGCTGGTCACGATGTGCTGCGGTGGTGGTCTGGGTACCGGCACCCTCCTCGAACGCTGCTGAGCATCACCGACGCGTCACGAAGCCGCCTCCGGCTTTACATCTTCCTGGTGGCGCCTGTGCTCCTGGGAGTCATCCCTGCGTGCGCCCCCACTCCGCTTCCCGACGGCGTGGCGATCGTGGAAGAGATCGTGGACGGTGACACCCTCGTCGTGCGAGTGGGCGCCGGTTCAGAGCGCGTGCGACTCCTTGGGATCGACACGCCCGAGACCGTGCATCCCACCAAGCCCGTGGAGTGCTTCGGTCCCGAGGCGAGTCGCGAGCTCAAGCGTCTCGCTCCGCCGGGCACCGAGCTCCGGCTTGAGCGCGACACCGAACTGCGGGACCGCTACGGCCGATTGTTGGCCCATGCCTGGACGCCTGACGGCACGTTCATCAATGAGGCTCTCCTCGAAGGCGGGTACGCCACGACGCTGTTCATCGACCCCAATCGGGCCTACCGCCCGATCCTCAGGGCCGCCGAGGAGCGGGCCGAGACAGCGGGGGCGGGGCTGTGGTCGGCGTGCCGGTGACCCCGGCCGCACGGTAGCGTCAGTTCTGTGACGTCTCTGGCCGAACGACTCGGATTCACCGCCGAGGATCGCGTGGTGATCATCAACTGTGACGACCTCGGAATGTGCCATGCCGCCAACGAGGGTATCTACGCCTCGCTCCGGACCGGTCTGGCCACCAGTGCCTCACTCATGGTGCCGTGCCCATGGGCCCGTCAGGCGTCACGGGACTACATGGGCGAGGACGTCGGTGTGCACCTCACCCTCAACGCCGAGTGGGACACCTATCGCTGGTCCCCTATCACCGTTGCACCCTCTCTCCTTGACGGTGACGGCGGCTTCCCTCGCACGGTGAGCGACACGTGGGACCACGCCGATCTCGATGAGGTGCGGCGGGAACTTCGAGCCCAGATCGAACGGGCCATCCTGTGGGGATTCGACGTCAGCCATCTCGACTCCCACATGGGCACCCTGCAGCTGCGACCCGAATTTTTCGACGTCTACCTCGATCTCGCCGTCGACTTTTCTCTGCCGCTACGCCTGTCGGGGGCGAGCACCGAGCAACTCATTGGCTTCCCCTTCCGCCAACTCGCCGCCGATGAAGGGGTCGTGTTCCCTGATCACTTCGTCTACGTCCCCGGCGTCGGTTCCCGTAGCGCCATCGAGCAGGCACTGTTTGACCTGCGACCGGGGGTGACCGAGATCTACGCCCACCCGGCGGCTGACACCCCCGAGTTGCGGACAATTGCCCCGGACTGGGCAGCTCGGGTTGACGACCTCCATCTCCTGACCTCGGACGCTGGCATCAGGGCCATGGTGGAACGCAGCGGTGCCAAGCTGATTGGCTTCAAGGCCCTGCGCGACGCCATGCGCGCCGGCTGACTCGGCGCTCTGGGGATCACAGCGCCTTGAGGTAGGTCTGGAACCTTCTCGAAATCTCGGCACCGAGCGTGGCGTAGAAGTGCACGGGCCCGACGCGACACACCTCGACTGAAGACCGACCCGCCACCATCAAGTCGGTGCATACCGCCGAGACGAGTGTCGATCCGATTCCTCGCCCACCCCAGTTCGCCGCCGTTCCCATCGGTCCGAGCCAACCGATCCGTGCCACCGAGTGGGCAGCGAAACCGACGGGACCGGTGTCGGTGAAAGCCCCAAACAGCGTGGCCGAATCGACGGCAAGATCGAACTCCGGCAAAAACACATCCCAGTTGTGCTCGACCATGGCCCGCACGGCAACCACGTCCCCGTCATCGAGTACCCGCCGGATGGCAACCCCATCGGGCGGCTCGACTCGAAACGACACCGGAAGGCTCATGTTCAGCGTGGACTCCACCGGCTCGTAGCCGCAGGACACCGCTAAGGCCTGAGCAGCAATGTTGGCGACATCCACACCGGGCCACAGGTAGGGCGGGGCCTCGTCGGCCAGACCGACGAACACGGCTGCACCTCGGCGCAACCAGTTCTCTGCAGCGCCGATGAGCGCCGCTCCCCTCCCTTGGCGTTGACGTTCAGGGTGAACCGCCACGAGCCGAATCCACCCGAGCACCGTGCCGTCGGACTCGGTCCGGATCCGCACAGCCACGGCCTCCTGGCCATCCTCAGTGCCGAGTACGACGTCCCGAGGGCCCCACAAGGCCGACGCCAACTCCTCCTCACTGATGAGTTCGTCGGCACATTGCTGCCACAGCGCAGCGAGATCAACTGAGCGGTCAGGGCCCCAGACCACGAGGTCTGTGTCAGCCATCAAGCGCGAAGTCCGGCGAACAAGTCGTCTTCGGGAAAGGAAGTGGCGACCCGCGACGCACCGAGGATGTAGTCGTCGAACGGATGGATGGTGCGGGTCACCTCGTCGGGCAGGCCGAACCAGAACGGTGAGTCAGGATCAATCTGTGTGGCGTGACACAACAGCGCCGCTCGTCGGACATCCCAGTAGTCGGCAATGGGTACCGCGGTGGTGATGCGATCATCGTGGTTGGGACGGTCAAACCACTCGTCACTAAACGGCGACTCCAGCCCCAGTTCGCCGAACTTGTCGTGCAGGGCGCGCATGCGGGCCATGGACCACACGGTGTAATAGAGCTTCGACGGCGTCCACGGATCGCCGGCTTCGGGATAGGCGCCAGGGTCACCGGCGAGGTCGAACGCTGCCGCCGAGATGTCATGGACCCGCAGGTGATCGGGATGCGGGTAGCCGGACTGCTCGTCGTTGTAGGTAACGATGACCTGCGGACGGTGGCGACGGATGGCGGCCACGAGCCGACCGACCGAGTCGGCGAGCGGTGCGGCCCAGAATGCGTCGGGGTGAGCGTTCGCCGGTGAGTCCGGCATACCCGAGTCGCGGTAGCCGAGCATCTCCACCGAGTCGTAACCGATGGCGGCCACCGATGCCGCCAACTCGGCGGCTCGCACTGCCGGGAGATCGGCCCGAATCTCGGGACGCTCCATGGCGGGATTGTGGATGTCGCCTTCCTCGCCACCGGTGGCGCACACCAACACGGTACGGATCCCCTCGGCGGCGTAGCGAGCCACCGTGCAGGCACCCTTGGACGCCTCGTCATCGGGATGGGCATGCACGGTCATGAGACATAGGTCGCTCATTGCTGTTTCACTCACCCTTGCACGCTACCGCTACCAGCGACCCGGGCTTTCGCCCGAGACCGATCGATCACACACTGCCCACGACGTCGTCCCAGGTACGCCGGGGATCGTCGGGGCTGCTCACGGGGGTGAGGGTGACCTCGCCAGTGTCGGGGTCAATCTCAATGTCCCAGCCCAGCACCCGGGCAAGGATGTGGCGTCCCTCCTCGGGACCTGAGGCGATCAGGTTGTCTCCGGCCCGCAGCACCACCGCCCCGCGTGGACGGTAGAAGTAGCGCCCGCCACGCTGTACGGCGAGGACCTGAAATCCCGGTTCGAGATTCAACCGCAGTTCGCTGAGTGTGGCGCCATGGGCGCGTGCACCCTCGTCAATGGGGAACTTCACCACGACCTCATCGGTCTCCCCGAGAGCGATGGACAGGATTGGGTGGACCTCCTCGCGCTGCTCGACGAGCCACACCATCTGCTGGGCGGCGTCACCGATGTCCTCGGCCGCCTGGGAGAGGTGGAGCAGCCCACGCAACGGCGAAGGGTCAAGGTCATCACGGGCCGCCCGCAGCACCCAGACCTCAAGACGGTCCTTCATCTCGTCGAGGCGATCCTCAAGGTGTCTCACCTCGGCGGCGAGACCCTGATCGCGGTATACGAGGGCCGAGTAGGCGAGGCCCACGGCCGCCTCGGAGATGTTCTTCATTTCCACGAGGGTGTCCACGGCCCGATCAAGATCGGTGAGCACCCCGGCCTCGGGTGGCTGGGGTGGCTCCCACCGGGGGGCGTCGGCGAGTTCACGCACCCGCTCGATTCCCGCCGCCGGACCTTCCAGGAACAAGACATCACCGGCCTGGAGGATCTCGTCGCCCTCGACATCGGTGATCCAGCCCTGCCCCCGATGGATGGCCACCACCCGCATGCCGGTAGCGACAGGCAGCTCGAGCGCATGCAGAGGGCGATTCGCCATGTGTGATCCGTCGCGGACCAGCACTCGGTGGGACACCTCCTCGGCGGCGGAGAGGTCGGCCACGAGTTCACGGGGGATACCGAGGCGGTGGGTGACGATACGCGCAATGTTGACGGCGTTGTTGGAGATGCGCTCGATGGCCTCGATGACCTGCAGCACCGATGACATCGCCTCCGCGTCGCGAGGGCTTCGCACGGCGAGAATCGAGACCGCCCGCATGTCGTGGACGAGGGCGCTCATGGTCGCCTCAAGGTCGGAGACCTCGTCGGCCATGTCGGCGTCGCCGTAGTACAGCGCGGCATAGGCAAGGTCGACCATGAGTTCCGAGGTGTCCTTCGCCTCGGACAGCATGGCTCGCAGGTTTCGAGGTCGTTCATCCATGTGATGGGCCACCCTTGGGTGTGGACCGAGCATAGGGCGCCCGGTCGGTCGGATTCTCGGGAAGTTGTGTGAATGGCCTGAGCGAAGGGGTCATCGAACGAACACCACCACGGCGAGGATGAAAGAGAGACTGCCCAGCAGGTCGATGGTGGAGGTGACGAAGGGCACGGCGATGTTGTCGGGATCGAGACCGAGTCGGTAGGACGCCACCGCACCCCAGTACCCGGCGCCGACGGCGAGCGTGGTGGCCACGAGGCCACCGGTGACCGCCACGGCCAACATCGAGAGTGCCCCCGGACTTGGAAGATTGATCACGACCGCCGCGAGGTCCGCCACCACCGAGGCGAGGGCGAACACCGGAACGGCGAGGAGGTAGGCGAGAGCGATGTCGCTGCGGGCGCCAGCTCCGGGGAGCGACGAAGGGTTGATGACACCGAGATGGAGTTTGGTGGTGAGTCGGCTCGAGAGCACCCCGCCGATTGCTCCGGCGCTGGCGAGAAACGGTGGCACCAAGGCCAGCAACGCCGGGTAGGTCACCAGTTCACTGAGTTGCCCCTGCAGCGCCAGACCGGCCAGCAGACTCAACACCCCGCCGAGCACCACCACGACGAGTGCTTCCCGCAGGATGCTGCGCAGTTCACGTCGACCCCACCTGAAGGCAGCGATCACCACCACGACTGCTGCCACCACTGCCACCACCGCAATGACTTGGGTCACCGCCACGTTGGCGACGACGAACGTGGCGAGAAACAGCGCCGGCAGGGTCACCATGTCGC
This sequence comes from Acidimicrobiales bacterium, assembly GCA_023261915.1. Lineage (GTDB taxonomy): Bacteria > Actinomycetota > Acidimicrobiia > Acidimicrobiales > Acidimicrobilacustridaceae > M30B73. Next base: position 6,147 of record JALRFT010000192.1, read on the forward strand.
CCGATGCGGTGACGAGCGGCGCCATCACATTGTCGAAATCCCAACCCGCCCGCACCGACGTCTCCGCCAGGGCAACGGTCAACACGAGAACCACGATCGATGACAGCACTCCACCGATGATGGAGATGGTGATGAAGTCGGTCACGGAGATGACGTTGGCCACCCCGAAAGCGGACGAGACGACACTGGCGAGCACGGCGAGCACCACCGACGTGAAGACACTGAGCACTCCGGCGGCGAGGACGTTCTGTCCGAGAACGGAATCAAGTCGGGTGGTGAGTCGGTAGGTACCGGTATGGATTGACGTCCCCAGACGGCTCCCCATGGCCCCAAAGATCGTTCCCCGCACGGCGATTGCGGCGGGGATCAGCACCAACAAGCCCGGCAGCCGCTCGAGTGTCTCGTTGATCCCACCGAGAGTGAGACCCGCAATCAGTGACGCGGCCAGTCCCACCACCAGGGCGACGAAGCCCTGGCGGGCGGCGGCCGGGTCGGAACCGAGCAGGCTCCGCCAGCGCGCAGTGAATGGCGAGGCTGGCACACTCAGAACCTAGTGCCGCACCCCCGCCCTACCGGGGAGGAGTTCGGCCCGACAACGGCAAATCGCCGCATCGGCACGCACCGATCACGTGCAGCGATTGATGAGTGTGCCGATGCCCTCGATAGTGGAAGTGATGACGTCACCAGGTGCCAGTGCGTCACCGGTGACTCGTCCGACACCGGCCGGGGTCCCGGTGAAGAGCAGGTCACCGGTCTGAAGGGTGAGGATGTCGGAGAGATAAGCAATGAGGAACGGCACGTCGAAGATCATTGACGAGGATCGACCGTCTTGGCGTAGCTCACCATTGATCTCACAGGTCAGGCCGAGATCGTCCGGATCGTCGAGTTGGTCGATGGACACCACGACCGGCCCCGTCGGACCGTAGGTGTCGCGGGACTTGCCAAGGTCGAAATGCGGTGGTGTCGCCGAGAACTGCAACGCCCGGTCGGAGATGTCCTGACCGACCATGACACCGGCCACGTGGTCCCATGCTTGATCCGCAGCAATGTGCCGACCGCCCACCCCGACAACCACCACGAGCTCGACTTCCCAGTCGGCGGTGGATGACTCCAGCACCACGTCAGCATCAGGGCCGACGAGACAGGTCGGGAACTTCGTGAAGACCAGAGGATTGGCAGGCGGGGTGACGCTGGTTTCCTCAATGTGGGCGGCGTAGTTGAGCCCGACGGCGAAGCAATTGGTCGGCCGGGGAACTGGAGGACCAACCCGGCCGTCCGCCCGCGCCGCAGGGAAAGGGCCGCTCGCCTGCGCCGGGTTGAGGGTGGCCGAAATCTCGTGCAGCGCCCCCAGGTCAGCGAGGGCGGCCATGGGGTCACCCCCGCATCGACCGGCGCTCACGGCAGCGAGGTCGTGCCAGTTGTCCTCGTCGTCGAGCAGTGCCGCCCGACCGTCAACATTCGCCAACCGGAAAGCCATGGCCTTCTCCTGTAATCCAGCAGGTCGAGACGGCGGCGTCGATCCGAGGTGCGGTGCCCTCAGGCTCCGGCGTCGGCGTCAGACCCTTCGGTCTCAGCAACGGGTTCGACACCGCCACCGCCGGTATCGGTCTGCTCGATGGCGTCGTCAGAGACTTCCTCGGTACTCACCTCGGCCTCCTCTGTGGACGCGTCAGGGTCCAGCTCGCCTTCGGACTCCTCATCGGTCTCAGCCGCGGCAGTGCCCGCGTCTTCGTCGGTCTCGCCTACCTCACCGACGGCTTCCTCATCGGCACCGGCAGTTTCAGCCGATTCCCGCGGCTCATCGCTCTCTCCGGCCTTCACCCGGCGCAGCGACTCGACCTGCTCGCGGTAGGCCTGTTCCGCAGCAGCGATCTCCTCACGAGGAGCACCTGCGGCCGTGAGATCCTTGAGGTGGGCAGCGGCCTTGTCCTTTGCCGACTCAGCCTGACGGACTCGCTGGCGCTCACGCTCGACTTCCTTTTCCGCCACGAGGTAGGCGTTGAACAGAATCAGTTCGGGGGGCGTCTCGATACTGGCGAGCTCGACCACCGGCGCCTGGGTGCTACGCGCTGGCCCGGGACGTGGTCCCCCGGCACGACGGCCACCGGGACGAGGTCCCGCCGGCCGACCACCCGGAGCACGGGGAGCGGCCGGTGTCGGCGAGGTCGTGTCCGGTGTTGTCGGATCGGTCATGGGTCCAGTTTGGCATTTCACGCCCGGCACTCTCACATTGGTCCACAATGCACCCATGTTGACGATCGAATCCCGCGGCGATGTCCGCGTCATCCACTGGCAGGACCACGAGAACCGCTTCAACGCAACCAGCGTCGGGAAGTGGCACGAGGTCCTCGATGAACTCGAGGGAACTGCTGGCCCGATGTCCGTCGTAATCACCGGTGACGGCAAGTTCTTCTCCAATGGCCTCGACCTTGAAAGTTTCGCTACTGACCGCAGCGGGGCGGCCGCTGTCATCAACGACGTCCACCGCCTCTTGGGTCGGATGCTGCTCCTGCCCGCCTACACCGTGGCGGCCCTGAACGGTCACACCTTTGCTGCAGGCGCCATGTTGGCGTGCACCGTCGACGCCCGAGTGATGCGCAACGATCGGGGCTACTGGTGTCTGCCCGAAGTAGACCTCGGACTGCCTCTCACCCCTCCGATGTTCGCGGCCGTGACGGCACGTCTCAGCACGGTCACGGCCGCCGAAGCGATGAACACCGGCCGTCGTTACACCGCCGACGAAGCGCTCGCTGCCGGCATCGTCGACCACGTGGCCAGTGAAGACGAGGTAGTCGACCGGGCGGTGTCCCTCGCGTCGGCGGTGGCGGGCAAGGACCGGTCGGTGATCGCCGAACACAAGAGGATGCTCTTCAGCGAGGCGGCCCGCATCTGTGGTGTGGACTGTTGATCAGCGGAAGTCCCGACTCGGCAACACCACGGCACCGTCGGCAACATTGAGTGGCATGAGTCGCTCAGCAATCACGTTGATCACTCCCTCAGCCGACTCCACCCGACCGCGCACCATGAGTGCCGCCGCCCCCCGGGCCACATTTCGGTGATGCAGCCAACAGCCCTTTGAACAGATCACGTTCACGAAACCCGTCTCATCCTCGAGATTGATGAATGTCGTGCCTCCGGCAGTGGCTGGTCGCTGTCGATGGGTTACGACTCCCGCAACCCACACCCGAGTGCCGTGAGGAACGGCACCGAGTTCTGCCGCTGTGTGGATCCCCCGGAGAGCCAACTGCTCACGGAGGAACCGTGTCGGGTGACCGCCGGGAGCCACGCCGGTGGCCCACAGATCGGCGAGGGCCGACTGGCGCTCGTCCATGGGACGGAGTGCAGGCGGGTCGGCGCCAGTCACCACACCGGGCAGGTGCCCGGGTCCGCCCTGGGCCACGGCCCCCACTGCCCACAGCGCCCGCCGCCGGTCGAGCAGGCGACCTTGACCGTCGGTGAAGGATGCGAATGCCCCCGCAGTGGCCAAGGCCTCAAGCGCGTCCCGGGGCACCGTCACCCGTCGCCGCACATCCTCTAGGGAACTGAACGGGCCGCGGCGGCCCCGCTCGTCGACCAGTCGTTCGGCCATGTCGGTGCCGAGGTGGCGGATCGAGGACAACCCGAGACGGACCACAGGCTGAGGCCCCGGGCGGAAATTTCCAGCAGGTTCGGGGGCACCCGTGCCGGGGACCTCTTGTGGTGGGGGCGCCCCGTCGACACGGGCGGCGGGGTGACGGAGTGACGCGTCGTCACGGGCCTGCTGACACGACGGTGACGGATTGAGATCCACCACACCAGGAAACGAGGCATCGACGAGAGCTGCTGCGCTGTCAGTCACTCGTGCCAGAGGCCGACCGCTCTCGGGCCACATCAACGTGGCCTCGACACCTGACGCGTTGATGTCGGGTGTTCGCACCTCGACACCGTGACGTCGGGCGTCAGCGACCAGTGAATGTGGTGAGTAGAAGCCCATGGGCTGGGCATTGAGCAGTGCCGCACAGAACGCGGCGGGGTAGTGCAACTTGAGCCAGGCACTGGCGTAGACGAGGTAGGCGAAGCTGACCGAGTGGCTCTCGGGGAAACCGAAATTGGCGAACGCTGCCAACTTGTCCCAGATCTGGGCGGTGACCGGTTCGCTGACATCACGTTCCGCAGCACCAGCGAAGAACCGTTGACGAAGACGTCCCATGCGTTCCCGTGAACGCTTCGATCCCATGGCCTGTCGCAACTGGTCGGCCTCGGCGGGAGTGAAACCAGCCACGTCGATGGCCATCTGCATGAGTTGTTCCTGGAAAAGCGGGATGCCCAAGGTCTTGCCCAATGACGGTTCCAGCAATGGATGGAGATAGGTGACCGGTTCGATGCCGTTACGACGTCGGATGTAAGGGTGCACCGACCCGCCCTGAATGGGACCGGGACGAATGAGTGCAACTTCGACGACGAGGTCGTAAAAACAACGAGGCCGCAACCTCGGCAGGGTTGCCATCTGGGCCCGGCTCTCAACTTGGAACACCCCAATGGAGTCGGCCCGGCACAACATGTCATAGACGGCATCGTCCTGGTCGAGGGTGGCCAGATCCACCGCCACCCCATGCGCGTCGTCCACCAGATCCACACACCGGTGCAGTGCATCGAGCATGCCAAGACCCAACAAATCGAACTTCACGAGACCAACTGCGGCGCAGTCCTCCTTGTCCCACTGCAGAACACTGCGGCCTGGCATGGTGGCCCACTCCACCGGGCACACCTCACTGATGGGGCGATCGCAGATCACCATCCCTCCCGAGTGGATACCGAGGTGACGGGGAGCGTGCTCCACCTGACGGGCGAGTTCGAGCACGAGCGGGGGCGGCTGATCTCCCAGCGCCGACGACGTCGATGAGGTCTGGGCTGCCACCGTGTCCCACCGATCGAACTGTTTGGACCATGCGTCGGCCTGGCCGGGAGCATGCCCCAGTGCCCGAGCCATGTCCCGCACCGCCGATCGGGACCGGTAGGTGATGACGTTGGCGACCTGCGCCGCGTGGTGGCGGCCGTAACGCTCATAGACGTACCGGATGGCCTCCTCACGGCGACCACTCTCGATATCGACATCAATGTCGGGAGGCCCATCACGTTCGGTGGACAGGAACCGTTCGAACAGCAATCCCAGACCGACGGCGTCGACGTTGGTGATCCCGATGGCGTAACAGACCGCCGAGTTCGCTGCGCTGCCCCGGCCCTGGCAGTAGATGTTGCTGCGCCGACAGAAATCGACGATGTCCGCCACCACGAGGAAGTAACCGGCGAACCCGAGCTGTTCGATCACGGCGAGTTCATGGTCGAGTTGTGCCCACGCCTGCGGAGCAGTGGCCCGACTTCCGTAACGCCGGACGGCGCCCTCATCCACCAGACGGCGGAGGTAACCCATCTCGTCGAGGCCGTCGGGACACGGGAACGGGGGCAGAGCCGGGGCGACGAGGGACAGGTCGAATGCACACGCCGTGCCCAGTTCGGCGGCGCGTTCGACCACACCGGGCCACCGGGCGAACCGGTGAGACTGTTCGAGACCTGAACGGAGGTGGGCAGTGGCCGCTGCGGGTAGCCACCCGTCGAGATCGTCGAGGCTGCGCCGGGCCCGCACGGCGGCGAGTGCTGTGGCCAGACGTCGTTGGGCGGGAGTGGCGTAGTGGGCGTTGGTGGTGGCCACGAGATCCACACCGGTACGCACGGCCATCGTTGCCAGCGCATCGTTGCGTGCACTGTCGAGGGGCTGGCCGTGATCCCACAACTCAACAGCCACGTTGGACGTACCGAACAACGCACACAGTTCCCGCAAGGTCTCCGTGGCCGCAGCAGGGCCGTGACGTTCAAGGGCGGCTGGCACCGAACCCCGACGACAACCCGTCAGCACCAACCAGTGGTCACGATCCGACAGCGGTGCTGCTGTCCCCCCCACGGTCGACAAATCGGCCATCGTCGTCACCGGTGCCCCTTTGACCCCACGCAACTGGGCGTCGGCAACCGCCCTCGACAACAAGGCGTAGCCGCGGGGGTTGCGGGCGAGAACGACGAGGTGCTCGTCGCCCACCGTGAGTTCGGTCCCGAACACGGTGGGTAACCCGAGTTCGCGGGCGGCCGCCGCAAAACGGACGATGCCGTAGAAGCCGTTGTGGTCTGTGAGAGCGAGCGCCTCGAGACCGAGGCGACACGCCTCCTCAACCATCTGTTCGGGCGAGCACGCCCCGTCGAGGAACGAGAAGTGGGAGTGGGCGTGCAACTCGGCGTACGGCACCGGCGAACGTCCCCGGCGCACGGTGGGCGCCTCATAGGGGGCGCGACGACGGGACCACCCTGGGGCGTCACTCCCGTCGGCACCAACCGGTGGGGACCCGTCAGACAGCCGCCGTTCCAGTTCGCCCCACGGCACCGGTGGGTTTCGTTCACTCCAGCCCATCACCCGACAGTATCGAACGTATGTTCGATACGCCACCGAGTTCGTCAGTCGTAGGTGGCCTCCCACCACCAGCGGCCTCCTTCGCGGGCCACGAGCAACGCCGTGCCGCTGGCGGTCCGGATCTGGAGTCGGGCACGTCGACGATGAGCCACCGGGTCCCACCACCGTTCGTCGGCCAGCCACGGACCAGCCCATGCCACCACCTGTTCCCCCGCCACCCGGGCCGGTGGGGCGCTGAGGTGCTGACGACCGTCGACCCCAACCGTGACACCGGTGGCGTCGACCACCTCGACGGGGAACGCAGGGTCGTGCACCGTGGCCGGTGGGGGGTGTGGCACCGAACCGGGCCAGGGAGCTGCTCCGCTGGTGACAACGGACGGCTGGGCATCGGCCTGCACCGCCGGCAGGCGCACCACCCACTCACCCGGCCCTCGGCCACCACGGGACCGGGGTACGGTCACCGACCCAGGGCCGAGCAGCGCATCGATGCGGGACACGGCCCGCTGGGCCCGCTGATCCGCAGCACGCTCCCCACCCCAGAACCCCAACTGACGTCCAGTGGCGGCAACCACCTCACCGGGGATGAGACGGAGCCGTGAGACTCCGGCCGTGGGCCGGGACGCCGCAGGACCCGACAGCCAGCCGTCGAGTTGCCAACGCACCCGCTCGACGAGTCCGTGGGCGGAACCGTCGTAACGCCACAGGCGCGAACAGATCTCACTGTGCTCGGTCTCCATCTCGACGGTGACCGTGGCAGTTGTCGCTCCCCGGCGGGCGAGACGGCGATGGAACTCGTCAGCCACCGGTCGGGTGGCGAACGCAATGGCATCAGCGCGTTCGGCCGGGGGTTCAAGCGTGGTGACCACCACGAGTTCCCCGGGGGGAGTTTCCCCCAGTACCGGTCGGTCGCCTCCCGTAGTGACGAGGCCATGGGCAGCCCAGCCGTCGGAACCGAAGCGGGCAAGCACGTCCTCCGCTGCGAGAGCGGCGAATGCCGACACCGTGTCGATACCGAGACGGACGAGCAACCCGCTGAGCGCAGGATCGGTGAAGAGGACATCCACCGGAAGTGACGCCAGCGCAGCAGGGGTGTCCCCTGCGGGAACCACCGTGGCAGCGCCGGGAGGAGTGACGTGACGGGCCACGAGACGGGTGGCCCCGGCCCCATCGGCAACCGCCACCCGAACCCAACCCGGCCAGCCGAGTCCGGCGAGGACCTCCTCGACTGCGTTGCGGACCTGTTCGGCCAATGACGTCTCGCCACCGAAGTAGCGGGCCGGGCCACGGGTGCCCAGGGCACAGTCCCCGGGGCACTCCATCTCCAGCCTCGGGTTGAACGCAGTGACCGCCGTAACGACCGGTTCGAAACCTGCTGCCAACGTCCGAGCGTCAAGGGCGAGCAACGTGAGCCCGGGACAGCGACCCTGCGCCTCCCGTCGCCGTTGGCCACACCGGACACCAGCGTGTGATGCCGCCGGGGTCGTTGCCACCACCCGGCCGGCGTCGAGCACAGCCACCAGTTCGTGGGGGGCAGCTCCGGTGGCAATGACTGGCCACTGGTCACACCACACTGCCAGCACCCGCGACGACTTCGTGCTCATGTCGGGGTACCGGACCGGCCGGGCCACCGGAGCACGTCAGCTCCCGTCCCGGGGGGATCGGCAACACCCACCCGGCCGGCAGGATCAGGGAGCCAGAACCACTCGGTGAGGGGACGAGCGGAACCACGCCCGGTGCGAACCACCTCAACCCGACGGGCCGACAGATGCCCATGCCCAGACCCGAGACCTTCCCACTCCCCACCCCGGGCCTCGAGGCGCAACGACGGGTCAAGACCGGGAATGTCGGAGTGAACACTGAGCAGCACCGTGGAGCGCTCCCGCAATGTCGTCCCGAGTCGACGACCCATCCGGGGCGGCAGCGAGGCTGCCGGACGGGTCGACCCGACCGCACCGGGAGAACCGATGACGACGAGATCAACAGCGGCAACCACCACGGCCAGCACCTTGGCCCACTGCGCTGGGGGGACACGGTCCACCAACAGGACCCGTGTCGGGTCAACCCCCGCTGGAGACATGGCCGCCAGGCCCAGTGTCGGCAGCCCCACGATGGCCGTCCATGACCCGGCACTCGACGCCGCCGCGATCACGGCCAACATGAGCGAAGTGGCCGCACTTCCCGACAGGCTCACGGCGCTCCCCCGTTCGAGGCCGCCGTGGGGGAAGAGTCGGACCAGCGGGTCAGCCACTGGGAGGACCTGGCGGGTCAGCGCGTCAGGGGCAATGAGGTGGGGGCGGACGTCGACCATCGCTGCCGCCCCGCCCGATTTTCCGCCATTCCCGGCATCGAACACACGTTCGATCATGCCTCTGGTTTAGCGGATGGACCCCGTCGGGTCCAGTGTGTGATGAGCCACGGTGACCTGAGCGGTCAGGACTCGGCGGCAGCTTCGCCTTCAGCCTCGGTGACGAAATCGGCCGGGTCAGGAACGGCCACCCCGGGGCGGTAGTAGGTGAAGAGATCCTCGATGAGGTCCCGCAGCCCGGCCCCACCGTTGCTGACATGCACCGTGATCACATTGCCGTTGACATGCACCCGTGACACGTCACCGGTGGCGAACAGCTGACGGGCGAGTTCGTCCACGGGCCGGTCGGCGAGCGGGTCCGGAGCGGCGGTGAACACCTCGTGGGCCATGCCTGAGAGCACCCGGTTGGTGGAAAAGCGCACCACACCATCCCGCTTGGACGGCTGTTCGACGACGGTCACTGGCTGGCCCATGGCGGAGAACCTAGCGCCGCCGCGGGGCCTGCTGCCACAGCCGGGCCGCCAGGGTGATCGATACCAGGGCCAGCACGACATGGACGACGACGAACGCCAATGAACGCCAGTCCAAGATGATCTGGGTGGCCCGGATTACCCACACCACGACCGTGACTGCAGCGGCCAGCCGCCAGACCGTGGCCACCGCCATCGGGGGCGGCACCCGCCACCCGTTCAGCGCAACGGCACCGAGACCCACGGCAGTGGCGAGTGCGAGCACCAAAAGCAGCACGGACAGGGAAGCACTGAGTGCCACCGACGACTCGTCACCATTGGCGAGATTCACGAGACGCTGCACCCACACGAAAGCCGTGAACCCGATGAACGCCAGCACCCACAAACGGGCACCGAGGGACATCGGCAGCCCCTCAGGACCTGTTGGTTCACCTCTGGTTGCCACGTCCCCACGCTAGCCAGCAAGGGCGACCCGCACTGCGGTCGGCCCACATAGGCATGAGGGCGGTGGCGACGGTAGGTTGCGGGCACTGAACTTGATCTGAGGGGGCACGATGGCCGACATGCCGAGCGTCGAAGAGTTCCAGAGGGAAGCGAAGCGCTTCCTCGATGCCAACGTCGAACTGCGCGAGAAGGATGACACGCCGTTCGTCTGGGGTGAAGGTGACGATGACGTCTCGCTGTTCGAAGAGATCGACCGCAACGTCGAACTCGAGCTGCTCGCTGAGGCCAAGGCCTGGCGAGCCAAGCGCTACGACGCCGGGTTCGGATGGATCACCGGACCGGCGGCGTTCGGGGGAAGGGACCTCACGAGCGCCCACGAAAGGGCGTACCAGAGCCTTGAGAGCCGGTACGCCACCCCCGCCGGTGGGTTCTTCGGCATCGGACTCGGCATGGTGGCCCCCACCATCCTCGCCCACGCCACCGACCCGGTGAAGGAGGCCTATCTCGCCAAGATGTACCGGGGGGACATCGTCGGCTGTCAGTTGTTCAGCGAGCCCGGAGCAGGATCTGACCTCGCCAGTCTGCAGACCAAGGCCGAGCGTGACGGTGACGAGTGGATCATCACCGGCCAGAAGGTGTGGACCTCGGGTGCGCACTACAGCGACATCGGCGAGATCATCTGTCGCACCGACTCGGACCTACCCAAGCACAAGGGTCTCACTGGCTTCGTCGTTGACATGCACGCACCCGGAGTGGAGATCCGCCCACTGCGTCAGATGACGGGTGGGGCATCGTTCAACGAGGTGTTCTTCAACGAAGTCCGTGTTCCCGCCGATCACATCCTTGGCGCCGTGAACGAGGGCTGGGGTGTGGCGCTCACCACGCTGATGAACGAGCGCGCCTCGATCGGCGCCGGTGGCGGCGGCGGGTC
>JALRFT010000223.1 GCA_023261915.1 Acidimicrobiales bacterium
CTTCCTCGGGACGAATCTCCGGATCAGGATTGGCGAGGGCGAACACGATGGGGTCCGCCGCCATGGTCCGCAGGTCGTCCCCCGTGAGCAGACCGGGGCCACTCACCCCGATGAAAACGTCGGCCCCCGGCAGGACCTCAGATAACGAGCCAGCCCGATGATCAGGGTTGGTGTGCTCGGCGAACCACTGCTTGGCCGGGTTGAGATCGTCCCGGCCCTCCCAGATGGCCCCCTTGCGGTCCACACCGATCACGTGCGGCACACCGGCTTCGAGCAGGATCCGGGCACAGGCCACACCCGCGGCCCCGACGCCGGCGATGACCACGTTCACGTCGGCCATCTTCTTGTCGACGATGCGCAGGGCGTTCTCAAGAGCGGCGAGCACCACCACGGCAGTGCCGTGCTGGTCGTCGTGGAACACGGGAATGTCGAGGCTGGCCTTGAGGGCCTCTTCGATCTCGAAACACTCGGGGGCGGCAATGTCCTCGAGATTGATACCGCCGAACGCCGGAGCGATGCGCTCCACCGTCTCGATGATCTCCGCCGCCGACCGGGTGCGCAGACACACCGGGAACCCGTCGACACCGGCGAACTCCTTGAACAGCAGTGCCTTGCCCTCCATCACCGGGAGGGCAGCCTCGGGACCGATGTTGCCGAGGCCCAACACCGCTGACCCGTCGGACACGATGGCCACCGTGTTGCGCTTGATGGTCAGCTCATGCACCCGTGACGGATCGGCCGCAATGGCGTTGCACACGCGCGCCACACCGGGGGTGTAGGCCATCGACAGGTCGTCACGATCCCCGACGGGGGCCAGAGGAAGGACTTCGATCTTCCCGCCACGGTGCATGGCGAACGTGCGGTCGTCCCAGTCGAGAATCTCGATGCCGTCGAGGTTCTCAACCGCCGTGCGGACCTCCTCCTGGTGGGCCTCGGAACGGCAGTTGACCACGACGTCCTCGTCGAGGTGGGACTGCTTGGCCTCGAACCCCTCGAGACCGGCGATGTTGGCGCCCACGGCCCCGATGGCGGTGGCCAGACGACCGAGCGCGCCGGGCTCGTTATCGAGCCTGACCCGGATACGAACCGAGAACGCCGCTGTCGGAGTGTCTGCCACGGCGGGAAACGGTAGCCGCACCCCTGCCGATGGCCCCAACTGTGGGGTCAGTGCAAGGTCACCGAACCGTCACCGGCGACCACCTCACCGATGACCGAAGCGGGACAACCCGCCCCGTTGAGCACCGCACACGCTGATTCAGCCACCGGCCCGGGCACGACGGCCACCAGACCAATTCCCATGTTGAACGTCCGCGCCATCTCCGCATCGTCGACCTCGCCGAGCCGGGCGATCTCGGCGAACAGACGAGGCACCGACCACGCGGACGTGTCGATGCGGGCTGCCGTGCCGTCGGGCAGGATGCGGGCCAGATTGCCGGGCAGACCCCCTCCGGTGATGTGGGCCAGCCCGTGCACCTCGGTGGCGGCGAGCAGCGCCAACACGGCCGGCGTGTAGATGACCGACGGGGCAAGCATCTCGGTGGCGAGGTCGTTCTCGGCGCCGTCCCACGCCGGTCCGTCGAGGGCGAGCCCGGCTCGCTCGAGCAGCACCCGACGCGCCAGGGAGAACCCGTTGGACCGCAGGTTCGGCGAATGGAGCCCGACGAGCGCGTCACCGGGAGTGACCGTGGCACCGGTCACGACGGCGTCGCGCTCCACGACGCCGACGGCGAAACCGACGAGGTCGAACTCGTCGGCCGCCATCACCCCGGGGTGCTCGGCCATCTCCCCACCGACGAGGGCGCACCCGGCCTGACGGCAACCGTCGGCGACACCGTCGACGAACTCGGCCATGCGCTCGGGCACCAACGATCCGACGGAGATGTAGTCGAGGAAGAAGAGGGGTTCGGCCCCTTGGCAGACGAGGTCATCGACGCACATGGCGACCAGGTCGATGCCGATGGTGGTGAACCGGCCGGCGGCACGGGCCACCTCGGCTTTGGTACCCACCCCGTCGGTGGACGACACGAGGACCGGCTGGCGGTAGCCCTCGGGCAGGGCGAACATGCCACCGAAGCCCCCAATGTCACCGAGCACGCCGTTGCGGAACGTCGAGCGCACTGCGGGTTTGATCAATTCGACGGCCCGTTCCCCCGCTGCGATGTCGACGCCGGAACCGGCGTAGGTCTCACCCACCGGAGGCCTCAGGAACCACTGGTGGGACCGCGATCGCCAGCGTCGTCGCGTTGGGCGGCAAGGCGGGCGTTGTGGGCTTCGGTGGCCGGGGTCTCCACCTCGCCCTCGAACAACAGGTGCAACGTGGAGGTGGCGCCGGTGAGTTCGTCGGGATCGGGGGCGTCGGGTTCGAGCAGGCCCTTGGTCAGATTGACTGGCACCTCGACGGGATAACGACCGGTCAGGCAGGCGTCGCAGAACCCGGCGTTGGTCGCCCCGATGGCCTCGATGAGCCGGTCAAGAGTGAGGTACGCCATCGAGTCGACGTTGAGGTAACCGGCGATCTCGTCGACGCTGAGGTTCGCCGCCAACAGGTCGCCCTGACGGCCGGTATCCATCCCGTAGAAACACGGCCACCGATACGGCGGTGAAGAGATGCGCAGGTGAACTTCGGCGGCGCCCGCCTCCCGCAGCATCGACACCATGGCCCGGGTAGTGGTACCCCGCACGATCGAGTCGTCAACAACCACGAGGCGCTTGCCCCGGATGGCGTCGGTGAGCGGGTTCAGTTTCATGCGCACCCCGAGGGCGCGCAGTTGTTGATTAGGAGCGATGAACGTGCGGCCGATGTAGCGGTTCTTCACGAGTCCCTGGCCGTAGGGGATTCCCGATGCCCGGGCGAACCCTTCGGCGGCGGGCATACCGGATTCGGGCACACCCATCACCATGTCGGCCTCGACGGGGGCCTGTTCGGCGAGCTGTTCACCCATCTGCACCCGGGCCCGCTGCACGCTGCGGTTGTAGAGACGACCGTCGGGACGATGGAAGTAGACGAACTCGAACAGGCACAAGCGAGGGTCGACCTGCTCGGGGGGGAACGGTCGCACCGTGCGGGGGCCGTCGGCGTCGATCACCACCATCTCACCGGGCTCGATCTCCCGGATGAACACCGCGCCCACCACATCGAGAGCCGGCGTCTCCGAGGCGAGCACCCAGCCGTCGTCGAGCCGGCCGAGGACCAGTGGCCAAAAGCCGTGAGGGTCCCGCAGTCCAATGACCCGGCTCTCGTCGGCGAGGACGAAGGAGAACGCCCCGCGCAGCTGCGGGGCGACTGTTGCGAGCGCCCGCTCGAGCGAGTCGTCGTCGGGTCCCCCGTCACCGGCACCCGGCTGACGGCTGAGCTCCATCTCGATCATCTCGGCCACGAGGTCACTGTCGGAACTCACGAGACCGGGGAGCATGCCGAGCTCCTCGGCGAGCTCACCGGTGTTGACGAGGTTGCCGTTGTGGGCGAGAGCGAACGAGTGGTCACCCACGTTGCGGTAGAAGGGCTGGGCGTTGCACCACTGCGA
>JALRFT010000224.1 GCA_023261915.1 Acidimicrobiales bacterium
AGCACCTCGGCCCCATCGGGGCGAGTCTGGAAGAACGACAACGCCGACACTCTCCAGTCCCGGCCGGCCACTCGTTCCACGATCGCCGGTCGTTCCCCGTCCGTTCCGACGGCCGCACCGTCAGGCCCCACGATCACCACCCCCAGGGGCACGACCAGATCATGGGCCAGCGATCGGCCGTCCCCGACTTCATCGGGCTCCACCACCACGAGTCTCTCCCCTCCCGACAAGCCGACCCGTGCCGTGATCTGGGAGGCCCCGGGGAATCTGCCACCAGCGAGGATCTCGTCGATGGCAGGGTGAGCGACCTCGCAGTGTCCGGCAACGACGGGAGTGTGGGACCGCACCTTTCGGAACCCGGCGCGGCCATCAGCGTCGATGATGGCCCGCACCGTCGTCCGGAAACCCCACGGAGACAGGGGGACTCCCGGGAAGACGGCGTCGGAGCGGCGTCCGCCGAGGTGGCGGAGGGCATCGCGAACGATCTCCACTTTCATGTCGGGAAGCCCGGTCGGACGGACGAACTGGAGGTCGCAGCCACCACACCCCTGGGCGACGGCCGGACACGGGGGCTCAGCCCGATGGGGTGAGGGCTCGATGACCTCGACCACAGAGGCGGTGATGAGCCGAGCGGTGGATCGGGTGGATGAGACACTCACCAGTTCATCGGGCAGCGCCCCTTCAACGAGGACCACTCTGCCGTCGGGGCCGGTTGCAATCGCCGCTCCCCCGGCGACGAGTTGTCGAGGTCGGACGGCAAAAGTCTCCGCCGCCACCGATGCACCCGAAGAGTCACCGGCTGACGGGGGGACGGGTGATGCCGAGCTGCTCACCTCCGAGAGCCTACGACCACCGCCGACCAACCCTTCCCAACTACAGCGGTGTCGCTGGCTACGCTCCGTGCATGGACGACGCTCAGCCCGGCACCACCCGACGCTTCGAGATCATTCCGTCGGTGCTCCCCGCCGACTACTCCCGCCTCGGCGACGCCTGCCGGGATCTGGAGGAGGCCGGCGTCGACCGCATCCAGTTCGACGTCATGGATGGCCGCTTCGTTCCCAACCTCACCTTCGGACCTGATGTCGTGGCATCGCTGCGTCCGCACGTGAGTGTCCCCTTCGAAGCCCACCTCATGGTGCACGAACCGGGCTGGATGTACCGGGCGTTCGTTGACGCCGGCTGCGAGATGATCATCGTCCACGCCGAAGCGGTCGGACACCTCCACCGGGCGCTCGATGAGGTCCGTGATGCCGGAGCGCGTCCGGCTGTCGCCCTGAACCCGGCCACGCCCGTCAGCGCCGTCGAGTGGGTGCTCGATCTCGTCGACATGGTCCTCGTCATGACGGTGAACCCCGGGTTCGGTGGCCAGGCCTACATCCCCACCATGGAGCCAAAAGTGGCTGAGCTCCGCCGCCTGATTCTCGACCGGGGCCTTGACGTGGACATCGAGGTGGATGGCGGCATCGGCCCCTCGACCATCAGTGGTGCGGCTGCAGCGGGCGCCAATTGTCTCGTCGCCGGCAGTTCGCTCTTCCGGGATCCCGAGGGGATGGCCCACGCTGTTGCTGATCTGCGGCAGCGGGCCGAAGCGACGCGCCCGGCCTAGCGGTCGGGTCGCCTTGACGGACTCAGCCGAACGACTCGATCACTGCTGCTGCCTCGGGTTGGCGGAGGCTCAACACCGACGCTCCCCCTGAGGTGCTGTAGGGGTCCACGGGGAGTTCCACCGATTCGGGGGAGGACCCTCGAACGTCCCACAGCAAGCGGCCGGCGTCGACGAAGGTCATCGTGTCGTCGATGGCGAGACCCGGCGCAAGTGCCGAAGCAGCGCCGCTCAGGATCGACGGGTTGCGGGCGGCACCGAGTTTGGCAAGTAGGGCCGAGAGGAATGCCCGTTGCCGCTCGATCCTGCCGAGGTCTCCCGTCGGGTCGGTCACCGGGGAGCCGTCAATCACTTCGGTGTACTGCCGGGAGCGGACGAAGGCGACCGCTTGGGCCCCATCGAGCACGACGGGGCCTGATCCCTCAACATTGAGGCCCGACATCTCGTCGAACGCCGGGTAGGGGAAGGGGATCTCAATCCCCCCGAGGGCGTCGACGATCCCGGCGAAGCTCGTGAAGTCGATCTGCAGAAAGTGGTCAATGGGGATACCGAGTTGGCTGACGGCGGCCACCAATTCGGACGGGCCTTGAGCAAAGGCGCCGTTGATGCGGCCCTCCTCACCCGTGCTCGGATACGTCACCCAGAGATCTCGGGGAATCGACATCATCTTGGCCGGGCCGTCCCCCACCCGGAGCACGATGATCGTGTCGGCCCGCTCACCGGCGACCGGCGTGGCAAGGAAGGCTCCGGCGTCGCCGGCGTTGGGATCAACAAGTGCCCGACTGTCCGAACCCACGATCAGATAGTTGGTGCCATTCGCCGCCGAGGCCAGGACCGGGCCGAGATCGATGCGCTGGATCTGGTTGAACTGGGACCAGGCGAACACGATGGGAGCGGCGATGGCCACCAACGTCAGCACCACCACTACTGCAGCGATGGTCGTGAACCGAGGGCGGCGAGGCCCACGGCCCACTCGCCGATGACGGCGGCTGACGGGCGGCGGCCCGCCGGGGACGGCGGACGTCGACGACGACGGTGAGCCCACACGACCGGGCTCAACGGGTGCCGCCAC
>JALRFT010000096.1 GCA_023261915.1 Acidimicrobiales bacterium
GGGAGTACGAACGGATTCTCCGTCGACTGAGATGATGACGTCACCCAAACTGATCCCGGCGTTCTCCGCCGCCGAGTCAGCAACGATCTCGGTGACAAAGACACCTTCGTCCACGGTCACCCCGTACTCGTCGCGGGTGGCGCCAAGGAGGTCTTCGACGCTGACCATGGACACGCCAAGGAAGGCTTGGTCTCCACGGATACTTCCGCCACCAGCCGAGATCTCATCGATCAGTGGCTTGATGGCGTCGATGGCAATGGCGAACCCGATGTTTTGGGCGTCGGAGATGATGGCCGTATTGATCCCCACCACCTCGCCGCGGGCGTTGAGCAGTGGACCACCAGAATTTCCGGGATTGATGGCGGCGTCGGTCTGGATGAGGTTCTCGAGTACGAGACCGTTCTGAGCCTGGATGACACGGTCCTTGGCCGACACGATGCCTTCGGTGACACTCGGTGTCCCGCCGAGGTCGAGGGCATTGCCGATGGCCACGACGGTGTCCCCCACCCGGACGTCAGCCGAATTGCCCAGCTCGGCCGGAACGACCTCAGGCGGATCGACCATCGCCATGAGGGCTACATCATCTTCGGGGGAACTCCCGACCAGCACGGCCTCGCGGGTCTCACCGTCGAACAAGGTGACCTCCGCCGAGGTTGAGTTCCCGATCACGTGGGCGTTGGTCAACACCAGACCGTCACTAGAGATGATGACGCCTGATCCAGCGCCCCCGTAGACGCCACCGCTGTTCGGACTCGCACCGGTGCGAATGGAAACGACCGACGGTTGTGCCTTGGTTAGCAGTGAGGCGATGTTGAGATTTCCGTCCTCGAAGGCGAGTGGCGCCTCAACGATGCGCTCGATGACACGTTCACCGCCTTGACTCCGCGTGACGAGAAGTGCAGAGCCCGCGCCGAGCAGCGCTGCGAGGAGAGCGACGACAAAGACAGTGAGAAGGCCAGGTCCCCGACGGTCGGGGGATGTGGGGGGAGGTGTTCCCGGTCCCGCAGGCGGACCCCAGCCTGGCTGCGTCTGCGGAGTCGGCGGGATCACGGGAGGGGCACCGGGAGGTGTGGGCCAAGACGCCGTTGCGGCGGGGGCCGGGGTGGGCGGAACGGGCACCGTCGGGGCTCCGACTCGGGTCGGAGCGGCCGAACCCGTCAACCAGTCGGGAGTGTCCGCACTGTCGGCCGCAGCTGGCCGCCACGGCGGGGTGGGTTCTCCCGCGGTCGGGCGCTCGGGGACGGTGGGAGGGCCGCTCGGGGCTTCCGCCCACGTCCGTGGCCGGGGTTCACCGTCCGAGCCTGCGTTGTCCATCTGCCAACCTCCCTGCGGCCCGGCTGCGCCCTTAGCGGTCCGAGCGATCGTGCCCCTGAGCGTACCCACGGTCACGCCCTCTGCGCGGTCGCCCGCTAGCATCGGGAGAGGATTGGTACCGGTGCGGGTAGCCAACCGGACCGTCTCAACCAGGGCACCGGCCCGACGGAGGACGCGCTGTGGAACAGGACTGGATGGCGGAGGGCAACTGCCGCTTCGAGCCGCCCGCCACCTTCTTCCCCAGTGACGGCGTCGGGGTTGAGGTCGCCAAGCGCATCTGTGCGACCTGCCCGGTCAAGGAACCATGTCTCGAGTACGCCCTCGAGTACCGCATCGACCACGGCGTGTGGGGCGGTACGTCAGAGCGCCAGCGCCGACGCATACTCCGCAAGCGGGGCCACGCCGACCCAAACGACGTCATCGAACCGCTCGGAATCTGACGTCCGACAGCACACTGCGACACGACGTGTCGCAGGTCAACCGGCCTCAGGAAGCAGGCTTGTCACCCGTCGGAGAAGACTCGGAGTCCTCGGGACCGCCGTCGATACCCTTCTTGAACTCCTTCTGCGCCTGGCCGAGCGAGCGAGCCAGCTTCGGCAACTGCGTGCCACCGAACAGGAGGAGGGCAATGAGGAGAATCACGAGCAACTCGGGACCACCAAGAGCAATGGCGAGGGTCATGTGTGCGAGTGTAGTGGGACTGGCCCGAAACTGACAGAGGCACCGTGTGACTGCGGATGAGGGAGCTTCCGGTGCTCGAGTGTGTCGTGAACATCAGCGAGGGAAAGGACGAGGATGTCCTCGCCGCACTGCGGGACGCCTGCGGCCCCGACCTCTTGGACCTGCACTGTGACCCCGACCACAACCGGTCGGTGTTCACCCTTGTCGGCGAGATGGCGCCCCGTCGCCTGGCGCAAGCAGCCGTAGCGACCCTTGATCTCAACGAGCACGAGGGCGTCCATCCCCGCCTCGGGATCGTGGATGTCGTGCCGTTCATTTCCCTCGATGGCATTGAGACCGATGCGGTACGGGCCCGCGACGCCTTTGCCAAATGGGCCGGGGAGACGCTGACCCTGCCGTGTTTCACCTACGGCGATCATCGCTCCCTCCCCGAGGTGCGGCGCGAGGCGTTCAATGGTCTTGCGCCCGATACCGGGCCGAACTCTCCTCATCCGACGGCGGGCGCCTGCGCCGTAGGAGCGCGTCCACTACTCGTCGCCTACAACGTCTGGCTACCGGGGACCTGCCTCGAGGTCGCCCGGGAGGTTGCCCGCTCGATCCGCCAGCCGGGTCTGCGGGCACTGGGCCTGCGAGTCGGAGACCGCACTCAGGTCTCCATGAATCTGACCGAGCCGGCAAACCTCGGTCCAGAGCAGGCCTTTGACCTCGTGGCCGGACTCGCCACAGACCATGGCTGTGCGGTGCAGGGGGCTGAACTCGTCGGGCTCATACCCGCGACGGTTCTCCACACCATTTCCCCGGACCGCTGGGAGGAACTCGACCTCGGCGAGGAATGCACCATCGAGTGGCGGATCGCTCACCGGTCGCCGAACTGAGTCGGGGACGCCTCGGCGAACCCGACGTAGCTCCAGCCCTATTGGATCAGGCAGTCGCCTCAGCGGCACGGGCGAGGGCTCGCTGCCGGCGGATCCGACGACGCTCCCGCTCGCTCATGCCACCCCAGATGCCGAACTTCTCACCGTTGGCCAAGGCGTACTCCAGGCAGTCGTCACGAACGACGCAGCCGCGGCACACCTCCTTGGCTTCCCGGGTCGAAGCTCCCCGCTCGGGGAAGAACAGGTCGGGGTCAACCCCGAGACAGTTGGCCAGGTCCTGCCACGAACTCTCCTCGACAACCTCGATGGATGCAGCCCGCATTTCCAGCCTCCTCGTCGCCGCCGGGCAGGTGCCGGGACCCCCGCACAACCCGTGCCGAGCCCTGAACTGCCGAAGCAACCCCCCGGGCCAGCGACGGGCAGGAGCACAAGGCCGGACTGCCACGACGATGGTGTAATTACAACAACGTGATCATGGCCCCACTGGGGCCAGAAATGCAAGAAATTCCCTGATTTATTGGCCTGAATCCTCGGCCCACTTATCCACAGGTCCGCACCGATCGCCAGGCCCGATAGCGTCCGGGCGTGCCTGTCGCCGTTGAGACCCACGACCTGAGGAAAGCGTTCGGATCCACCCAAGCCCTCAATGGGGTCGACCTTGAAGTTCCGCGGGCGACGGTCCTCGGGCTTCTTGGACCCAACGGTGCGGGTAAGACCACCGCCGTGCGCATCCTCACCACCCTGCTGCAGCCTGATGGTGGCACTGCGCTGATCGATGGGATCAACGTGGTTGAGGATCCCCGTGCGGTGCGACAGCGGATTGGTCTCACCGGACAATACGCAGCCGTCGACGAACGCCTCACCGGTTCAGAGAACCTCCAACACATCGGCCGACTGTTCCGGCTCGGTAGCACCGAGGCCCGCCTGCGCGCCGACGAGTTGCTCGCACAGTTCGATCTGACCGAGGCCGCCGACCGGGTCGTCAAGGGGTACTCCGGCGGCATGCGGCGACGGCTCGACATCGCCATGAGCCTGATCTCGCGTCCATCGGTCCTCTTTCTCGACGAGCCGACCACCGGACTCGATCCACGGAGCCGACTCGGCATGTGGGACCTCATTGAGGGTCTCGTCCGTGATGGAACCACGACCGTGCTGACCACCCAGTACCTCGATGAGGCCGAGCGTCTCGCTGACCAGATCGCCGTGATCGATCAGGGTGTTGTGATCGCCCGGGGCACCGCTGCCGAGTTGAAGGCCCAAATCGGTGGGGCGCGTCTCACGGTCACGGGCGCTTCCCCTGCAGACCTTGACGCCATGGCCACCGCCCTCGGGAGCCTGCCAATGGTGATCGGTGCGACCGAGATGGATCCGATCACCCGCTCGGTGACCGTGACCGTGACGTCGGCGGAGGGTGTGGTGCCCGCCGTCGTTCGGACTCTCGATAGCGCAGGGGTTGAGATCGCCGATGTCGACGTCGCCGGTCCGACCCTCGATGACGTGTTCCTGCAGCTCACCGGCCGGTCCACGGCCGACCCGGACGACGCCGACGGGGTCGCAGCTGCTCCGGCGAAGAGGAAGGGACGGAAGTGACCGCAACGACCGAGACGATGGAGCCGGCGGCAGCCGCTCCCCTGCCGACTGGAGTCCTGTGGATCTGGCGGGAT
Organism: Acidimicrobiales bacterium; assembly: GCA_023261915.1. Classification (GTDB taxonomy): domain Bacteria; phylum Actinomycetota; class Acidimicrobiia; order Acidimicrobiales; family Acidimicrobilacustridaceae; genus M30B73. Next base: position 4,535 of record JALRFT010000096.1, read on the forward strand.
AGTTGGACCGAGGCAACCCGACACCTGCGCGCCGTACCCCGCAACCCCGAACTACTCGTCTTCGCCACCATCCAGCCCGTCATGTTCGTGCTGTTGTTCGTCTACGTGTTCGGCGGTGCCATTGCCACGCCGGGGTACTCGAACTACGAGCAGTACCTGATCCCTGGCATCGTGGCCCAGACCGTGGTGTTCGGCAGCGCCTTCACCGGTGTGGGACTTGCCGACGATCTCAGCAAGGGCATGATCGACCGCCTGCGATCCCTCCCCATGTACCAACCAGCCGTCCTCATCGGCCGAACGCTGTCGGATCTGGCCCGCAACGTGGTGGCGTTCGTCGTGATGATGATCGTGGCCTTTCTCGTCGGGTTCCGGGTTGAGGGCTCGTGGCTGGCGGCGCTGGGCGCCACGGCGCTGCTCCTCGGCTTCAGTTACGCCTTCAGTTGGATTCAGGCACTCATTGGACTGTCCGTGAGTTCCGTCGAGGCCGCCAACTCGGCCGGGTTCATCTGGATGTTCCCGCTGACATTCGTCTCCTCGGCGTTTGTTCCGACTGCGTCGATGCCGTCGTGGCTGGCGGCCATCGCCAACGCCAACCCGTTCACAAAGCTGACGAACGCTGCCCGGGCCTTGTTCAACGGCCAGGACCCCGGTAGCGACGTCTGGCAGGCCGTGGCGTGGGCGGTTGGTATCACGGTGGTCTTCGCCTTCCTCGCCGCCCGCAAGTTCGCTCGTTCGGCATCCCGCTAGATCGGCAGCAGTTTGTTCGGGTCCACTCGTCACCGACATCGTCGAGAAATCCTCGGGGCCGGGTTCACCGACTCGTGGCGGTCGGTACTCAGCACCCACATGGCCCATTGGGATTTGCTCAACGACGACGAACAGCAACGTCTCGGCCAGCGGGCGATTGATCTGTTCGTCAATGTGCGATGGGAGGCAGCCAACGGCTTCTCGTTGAGCGACGAGATGACCATGCTGATCGCCGCCGAGGCTTCGCTCATCGCCCTTGAGCGACCGGCAGACTCGTTCCGCAACGTGCACGCCGTGGTCGTCCACCCCACCACGATGGTCATGCGGGGCCAGCACTCACAGGTGGCGGGCGTCGCCAGTGACGACCCCATCGCCATCATCGGTCAGGCCGACCCGACCGGTCCGGTACTGATTGCCTGGGATGCCGCCACCCATCAGGCCCGGCACCCCGAGGAGGGCAACAACGTGGTCTTCCACGAGTTCGCCCACAAACTCGACATGCTCATCGGTATCGCCAACGGCACACCCCCGATGCGTGACGTCGATCAGGAGCAACGATGGGTCGGAGCCTGCACCGGTGCGTATGAACGGGTCGTGGAGGGCCGGAGCAAGGCGCTGCGAAGTTATGCCGGGGTCAACCCCGCCGAGTTCTTCGCCGTCGCTACCGAGGTGTTCTTCGACACGCCGATGCTGCTCACTTCACACGAACCCGACCTCTACGCCGTTCTCGCTGACTGGTACGGCCAGGACCCAGCCGCCCGAGTGCCACGAACCTGACGGGCACTGTGGCCCGACGGCACCTACCCCGCCCGGCGGCCGCGCAACAGCGAGCGACGCTGCTCGAGGAAGTCCACGAGGACATAGTCACCCAGCGTGTCGGGAGTGGTGAAAAAGGCCCGGCCCCGGTTCAACTCGGTCAACTTCTCGACGAAAGCGCGCAGGTGGGGTGTGGGGTCAAGCATGAAGGTGTTGATCCGGATCCCGTCATTGGTGCAGCGCACCACTTCCCGCAGCGTGGCGTCCACGGTCTCGCGCACCGGTGGGTAACTGAAGAACGGTTCACCCCGCTCGGTGATGTGGGCGGTGGGCTCCCCATCGGTGATCATGATGATCTGTTTCGTCCCGTGCTGGCGGCTCAGCAGGCGCCTACTGATGGCGAAGCCGTGCTGCATGTTGGTGCCGTAGACGAAGTCCCACGAAACCTCGGGCAGTTGTTCGGCCGTGATCTCCCGAGCCGTCTCACTGAACCCGACCAGACCGAGCCAGTCCCGAGGGAACTGCGTGGTGATCAACGAGTGCAATGCCATCGCCACCTTCTTGGCGGGAAGGAAGTTGTCTCGCATGGGCATCGACAGCGACAGGTCAAGCATCAACACGGTGGCCGACCGCACGACGTGTTCAGTGCGTTCAACCTCGAAGTCTTCTGGCGTCAACCGGACGGGGGTCCCCCCACCGGCACGGCGCACGGCATTGCGCACCGTGCGCTCGATGCTCAAGTTGAACGGGTCACCGAACTCGTACGGCTTTGTGTCGAGGTCCCGTTCGTGGCCGCCACCGGTGCGATGCACCTGATGGCCCCCGAGCGCCGAGCCATCCAGTTTGCGGAAGAGATCCCGCAGGGCGTTCTGACCGATGCGACGGATCCCTGACGCACTCAACTGCCAGCGACCCTCACGCTGTTCAATGAGTCCGGCGTCAGCCAACATGCGATTGAGTTCCGACAGGCGCTCGAGGCTCTCTGCAGCGTCGGGGCCAAGCAGTTGGCGAGCCCGATCGAGATCGACCTCGGCCAGGGCGCCGGGATTGGCCGCTCCCCGCAGCAGCTGTTCAAGCTGGTCGAGATCGCCGAGCTCGGCCATCATCTCGGCGGCCTCGGCGAAACCGAGCGGGTCCTGTCCACTGAACTCCTGAGACGAGTCCCACCCCATCTGGGGGAACTGCTCCCGAAGTGCCTGCCCCAACTGCTCGACCTGCCACCGCAGATCGAGATCCTCGAGGAGTTGGTCCGACAACGCCTGCAGCTGGGCTCGCTGCTCGGGCGTCATGGAATTCAGCAACGACTGCATGGCGGCCATGCGTCGAGCCATGACCTCGAGCAACTCGTCAAGGTTGCGGGGGTTCTCGGGGAAGAAGTCCCCGAAGCGTTCCATGAATCCGTCGAAATCGGGCTCCTCACCGCGGGCCCGCTGGTCGAGCATTCGGTTCAGCTCGGCCATCATGTCCTTCGTGCGGGCCAGATCCTCAGGCGTCATGTTCTCCATCGCCCCCGACATGCGAGCCACCTGCTGGTTCACCAACTCGGTGCGCAACTCGTCGAGGAGGTCCTCGAACTGCTGGCGGGCCTCGTTGGAGGCGAAGTCGTAGTCCTGCAGCGAACGCACCATCCCGGCTAAGTCAGGGGGCAGCAGATCAAGATGCATCCGGCGCTCTTGCGTCGCCCCTTGGGCGACCTCGCTGCGCCGCTGGTCGCCGGAGGCTTCAGCCTCGGCCACCAGATCGTCGAGTGCTCCCCGCTCGGTGTCGACCACATCCCGCAGTCGTTGGGCAATGTCGTCGTAGACCCCACCGAGATCGTGTTGCTCAAGGCGCTGGCGTCGCTCCTCGGCGAGTTTGCGCAAGATCTCGCGCAGACCCTGGATCCGCTGGCCGTCAGCGTCGTCGAACCCGGAGTTCATCATCCGCCGCAACGCTGCTGAGAGGTCGCCGTGGTAGAGAAGGTCGTCGGTGATCTCAGACATGACGTCACCGGCGTCGAGGGAGAAGCCAGTCTGGGTCCCGTCCCATCGCGAGTAGGTGTGTCGCTGTGGTCGCCGGGGCACCCTCCCGAGGGTACCGGCCCACGGCGCCCGGTGCGCAGCGCAGCCGTCGGGTCGCCCAGGATCTAGCCGGCGTCGACCGTGCGCGATGCTGTAGAGATGGACGATGCCAAGAGAGCCGCTGGAATCCACGCCGCGCGCTACGTCGAGAACGGCATGCGGGTTGGGCTCGGGACCGGGTCCACGGTGCACCACACGATCGTTGCCCTCGGGGAGCGTCAGCCCGATATCACCTGCACGGCCACCTCACTGCGGACCCATGAGTTGGCAACCTCACTCGGCCTGATCGTCGTGGATCCCGACACCATTGGGCACCTCGACATCACGATCGACGGGGCTGACGAGGTTGACGGTGACCTCAACCTCACCAAAGGAGGCGGTGGCGCCCACACCCGAGAGAAAATCGTGGCCGCCATGTCCGACCGGTTCATCATCGTCGTCGACGAGTCGAAACTCGTCGACCGACTCGGACCGTTCGGCACCCCACTCGAGGTCCTCGATTTTGCCCCCGGGGTGGTGGCCGCCGCCGTCCAGGCCCTCGGCGCTACCTCGGTGGCCGTGCGGGCGGAGCGCAGTGACAACGGCAACGTTCTATGCGACGCCCACTTCCCGCCCATTGAAGACCCGGTGGCGCTGGCCGCCCAGCTCTCGGCCATCCCCGGGGTGGTGGAGCACGGGATCTTCCCCGGCTCGATGGTCGAACGGGTGGTGGTCGCCGGAACCGACGGATCGGTCACCGAACGCACCCACTGACCCTCACCGACTGCGGTAGGTCGCCCGTCCGCCGGCGGCATCCTTGTTCAGTCGCTTGGACAGATGCAGGCCCTCGAGCACGAACTCGGTGGCCGCCGCCACCGCCGCCGGAGAGTCATCACCGCCGGTGAAGGTACCGACTGCTTCGGCGAGGGCCGGGATGGATTGGACCGCCTCGAGGTAGTCCGCCACCACGACGTCCTCGCCCGCATGCACGACAAGACCATCGGCGAAACCATCCACAAGGGGCACAAGGCTTTCAACGGCGCAGTGGCGCCGGAAGGTGGTGAGGACCGCCGAGCGGAGGAGATGCTCGACGATCTGACCCTCCCGACCTTCCTCAAGCGCCTCAATCTCGATCTTTCCCGACGTCGACGCCACGAGGGCGTCGAGATCGCTGACCCGGGGCACAACCTCGGTCTCCCCGAGGATAAGGGCCCGCCGGGCGGCGTTGGCAACGAGCGTCTCGAGGTTCGCCACCGTCAGGCGGACCGACACACCGGAGCGCTGGTTGACCTGGGGCGCCTCGCGAGCGAGATGGGAGAACGTGGCGACCACTTCGGCCATGTAGGGCGGGATGGTGACGTCGAGGCCATCAGCTTCGAGAGGGCGCGATTCGGCGAGGGCGATGGCAACCTCGGTCTCTACCTCGAGGGGGTAGTGGGTCCTGATCTGTGATCCGAACCGGTCCTTGAGCGGGGTGATGATCCGACCGCGGGTCGTGTAGTCCTCCGGGTTCGCCGATGCCACCAGCAACACATCAAGCGGGAGCCGCGGGGGGCTTGGCCGACCGTTGCGTCGATCTCGGAGAACCGCTCGCTCACCGCTGCTTCGACCTTGGCACGGTGCTCTTCGCAGTACAACCCCCTACTTGACTTGCACTGTGCACAATGCTTCGTCTCCCGCGCATACTCGTTGATGACGGCATCCGATGCATCGCGCTTCAGCTGCTCGACCTTCTTCGTCGCCGCCTTCCGCGAA
>JALRFT010000129.1 GCA_023261915.1 Acidimicrobiales bacterium
GCCGCTGCAGTGACCCGTCGATCGACTCCATGATGTGCTTGCGGGACAGTCCCCGACCGTTCGGGCCGGCCGAGGTCGGCCAGTAGACCTTGGTGAAGATCTCCAACTGGTCCCGTCGAACTCCGGCGAGGGCCCGGCCGAGGACCGATTCCGCACGGGTACCGGCGTACACGTCGGCGGTGTCAAAGGTGGTGATGCCAAGTTCCAGAGCCCGGGCGACACACGCCAGAGCGGCGTCATCCTCGACCTGGGATCCGTGGGTGATCCAATTGCCGTAGGAGATCTCGGACACTTTGAGGCCGCTGCGGCCGAGGAGTCGGTGCTGCATGAAGCCGACCCTACTGCCGCCGACACCGGTGACGTCGTGGCTCAGGCCTCCGAAGGCGCCACCGGGACCCGCAGAGCGTCGAGCGCTGCTGCTGGGTCGGCACTGGTGACCAGTGACTCGCCAACCAACACGGCGTGATAGCCGGCATCAGCTAGGAGTCGAGCGTCCCCGGGCCCGCCGACCCCCGACTCGGCCACTCGGACCACTCCCTTTGGCATCAACGGCGCCATCCGCACGGCGCGTTCGGTATCCACGGCGAAGGTCACCAGATCCCGCTGGTTGACCCCGATCAGGTCCGCCCCCGCAGCAATGGCCCGCTCGAGTTCGGGCTCATCGTGCACCTCGACGAGCACGTCGAGTTCGAGGTGCCGGGCGAGATCCGCACAGCGCCGCAACTCGCCGTCATTGAGCGCTGCGGCAATGAGAAGGACGGCATCAGCCCCCATGAGGCGGGCGTCACAAACGTCGCGTTCACCCACGGTGAAGTCCTTGCGCAGTACCGGCAGCGGCACGGCAGCCCGGACAGCGGCCAGGTCAGCGACTGAGCCACCGAAGAACTCGACGTCAGTGAGCACCGACAGGGCGGCCGCTCCGCCGCTGAGATACGACAGGGCGAGTTCCCCCGGGTCGAGGTCCGGCGCCAGAGGGCCCTTGGAGGGCGAACGTCGCTTCACCTCGGCGATGACGCCGAGCCGGCCGCTGGCGACCGAATCCACGAGCGCAGCCCGCCAGCCCCGAGTGGGAGCAGCGGTCTCCGCAGCAGCGACGAGTTCGTCTACCGAGCGAACGTCAGCGGCGTCAGCCGCCCGGTGGGCGGCCAGGATTCGATCGAGATACGTGGCGGGTTGGCTCACACGCCCTTGCCACCGTGGAGGGCACACAATCTCAGGTCAGGCGGCTCTGCCAGCAGCGGACCGACCACACCGAAGAGTTCGGCCACTGCCGCACTCTTGCCGTGGACATCGAGAGCTTCGCCATCGGCGTAGAGCTCGAAAACCCACACGACGTCCTCATCGGCGAGGTCGGCGTTGAACGAGTAGATCATGGTGCCCTCCTCCGCTTCAGCGGATGGCAGTGCGGCCATGAGCGCCTCGAGGATCTCGCCACGCTTGCCGGGCTGGGCCTTCATTCGGACAATCAGTGAGGTCTTGGACATGTACGCATCGTAGGCGAGTGGCACGTGACGATGGCTCGTTCTCAGTCGAGGCCACCCCGACTGCTGCGGAACACGGCGTAGAGCGGGGCCGCCACGAAGGCGAATGCTCCGACGACCACGACAACGGCCCCCAGACCGATGAGTGGCCCGAAGCGAAGAATCAGACCCAACCCGAACACCACGAAACCCACGAGGAGGATGGGAATGGGACCGACCTGCAGCGGGCGGGGCACCGGTGAACCGTCGCCGTAGGGCTGGTCGTATTCCGCCGCCGGGTCGTCAGGGTCTTCGGCCGTGTCGAAGGGGACGAAGTCGGGACTGACCGCCCCCGGCTGCCATTGGCCGCGGCGCTCCGCAGCGAGTTCGGCATCGTAGCGACGGCGGCGGGTCTCGTCCCCGAGCACCTCCCATGCCTCATTGATGACCTGCATGCGACGCTCGGCGGCGGCCCGTGACGCCGGATCGTCACCGGCGACGTCGGGGTGGTTGCGCCGGGCGAGGTCCACCCACGCCCGACGCAGGGTGGCGGTATCCGCCGTCGGGTCGACACCCAGCGTCTCGTAGTACGAGCCACTCACGCGCCGAACTCCACCGACACCACCGATCCGTCGACACCAAGATCATCAATCACGGGCAACTCCGTCACCACACCAGTTCCCTTGGCAACACCCGCTCCGTCGTGCACCGTCACCGCCACGCCGGGCTCCACTGAGCGCGGCAGCATCGACAACCCCAGCGGTCCTCTCGTCGGACTGACAGCGGCACTGCTCAGGGTTCCCATGATCTCGCCGTCGACTGACACCGTGTCGCCGACGGCGACAGAAGACTCAGCTGCCACGGCTCGCAGACGGCGGGGGGCGTTCCCTCCGCGGCTGTCGATGCGGGCCACGAGTTCCTGACCGGTGTAGCAACCCTTGGTGAACGACACCGAGGCATCGATGAACCACTGGCCGACCTCGGCGGGGATTGTCCCATCCGTGATCTCTGCACCGATCCGGGGAACACCACACTCGACACGAACCACCTCGAGCGCCGAGGCGTCGAACATCGGGGTATCGATACTGACGTGGGCCGATGTGGGAGCGAGAATATCCCAGCCAATGAGACCAGGCCACGGCGAAGGCAGCGTCAGGACGGTCGCTCCCGAGACATGGTCGAGTTCGACCTGGATCGGGCCGCGCACTGCAATGCACACCCACTCTCCAGGTTCAGCGAGTGTGAGCGTGGCGTCGGTGCGCAACAAGAAGCGCTGGAGACGTGCGAGTACTTCGGGCCCGCGCCCGGCATCCACATCAATCACAAACTCATCAGCGGCAAACCTGCTGACGCGGACCCACCAGCCGAGTTTCCCTGTCGGTTCGAGCAGCAGCGACCACGCCCCCTCCTCGGGGGCCAGCTGACCGAGATCGGCACTCAACTGGCCCTGCAGATATCGCTCGGCGTCGGGACCAACGACTCTGATGACGTCCCGCTCCAACGGGGCAGCCCCACCGGCTCGCAGGGCGACAGCGTCACGTGGTTCGGGGGCGTGGGGCATCGTGGTCACCTTGTGAGGCTACCGAGCATTGCCCAATGACGGCGATCCGCTCCGGGTCCCACTGATCGGCCGGACGGTGATCAACGCTGGGCTGCGACCTGACGGCCACCGGCGACCGCGGTCAGCAGGGCGCGCGCCTTGTTGTGGCACTCGAGATTCTCAAGTTCGGGCTGGCTGTCGACCACCACACCAGCGCCGGCCTGCACCGAGGCCCGGCCATCGGCTCCGACGACGAGCGTCCGGATGGCGATGGCCACATCAAGGTTGCCCGAGAAGTCGAGGTAGCCGACCACACCGGCGTAGGGGCCCCGCTTGGTGGGTTCGAGATCATCGATGATCTGCATAGCCCGCACCTTGGGTGCGCCCGACACGGTGCCCGCCGGCAAGGTGGCCCGCAGCACGTCAGCGGGGCCCGCCCCCGGGGCGAGTTCCCCTGACACCTGCGAGGTGAGGTGCATCACGTGGCTGTAGCGCTCGAGCACCATCATCTCGTCGATGGTCTCGGTCCCGAATCGCACGACCCGACCGACGTCGTTGCGGGCAAGGTCGACGAGCATCACGTGCTCGGCACGCTCCTTGGGATCTTCGGCCAACTCGGCCGCAAGACGTGCCTCGTCGGCCTCCGTCTGACCACGTCGACGGGTGCCAGCAATGGGCCGGGAGGTCACCCTGCCGTCGCGCAGCGTCACGAGCGGTTCGGGTGAACTGCCAGCGAGGGTGACCTCACCGGTGCGCACGAAGTACATGTACGGGCTCGGGTTGACCTGTCGGAGCACTCGGTAAACGTCGAAGGGGTCCGCACCGAGGTCGAACGAGAAGCGCTGGGACAAGACGACCTGGAAAATGTCACCGGCGAGGATATGTTCCTTGGCCGCCGCCACCGCTGCCTCGTACTGCCCCGCACCCATTGAGGATTCGACCGCCGGGAGCTCCAGCGGTTCGGTCGGCGGTGCCAACAACGGCTCGTCGAGGGGGGCGGCCCCATCAGCGGCGAGAGCGTCGAGGCGAGCCACGGCGTCGGCATACAGGGCATCAAGAGCAGCGGTGTCACTGCCCGCGGGCACCCTGGCGTTCACGATGAGCACGACCCGTTGGGCGAAATGGTCGAAGGCGGCCAACTCACCGATGGCGGCCATGACGGCGTCAGGGTGGCCGGTGTCATCAGGAGGGGCGTCGCCGAGACGCTCCACCTCGCGAACAACGTCGTAGCCGAGGTACCCGACGAGGCCCGAGTGCAACGGAGGAAGCCCCTCGAGCGCAGGCGCTCGCTGGGTGGCGAGGAGCGCCTCAACGGCCGCGAGGGCGCCACCGTCCAGCGGCACGCCCTCGGGGAGATCGCCGGTCACCTCCACGTCCCGCCCGCGCACGGTCAGGGTCAGCCATGGGCGGCGGCCGACGAAGGACCACCGACTCCATCGTTGCCCGTGCTCCACCGATTCAAGCAGGAAGCCCGGTTCGTCGCTGGCACACAGCCGCATGAACGCCGACACCGGGGTCGACAAATCGGCCACCAACTCGCGCCAGACCGGGACCACCGTGTACTCGGCCGCCAAGTCCCCAAAGGCCTCACGGGTCAGGTGCGGCGCGAGCGTCACGACGTCAGCCCAGAAGCTGTTCCGCCGCCCGGGCCAGCCCCCACTACGCCCTCAAAGGAACGAAAAAAGCACGAGCGGGCCCCGGTGTGACAGGCCCCACCACCCTCCTGATCCACCTTGAACAACAGCGTGTCCCCGTCGCAGTCGAACCACGCCGAGCGCACCCATTGCACCTCGCCGGAGGTGTCTCCCTTGCGCCACAACTCCTGACGGGAGCGACTCCAAAAGACGGTGCGGCCCTCGTTGAACGTTCGCCGCAGAGACTCGGCGTTCATCCACGCCATCATCAGTACCTCCCCCGTCGTGTTGTCCTGCACCACGGCGGGGACGAGGCCGTCGGCGTTGAACACCACGGCAGCAAGTGCCTCGTCGGTGGCAGGTAGGGGCTGCGAAGCAGAGGCGGGGTCGGTCACTGGGCCATGGTACGGCGGGTCTCCCCCGCCTGACGAACACGTTGGGATTGAGGCGCGGCGACGACCGATCGGTCCCCTAGAGGTACAGACCGGTAGAGCCCTCCTCCAGGCGACCCGAAGCGACGGCGTGGACGTCACGCTCCCGCAGGATCAGGTAGTCCTCCCCGCCGACCTCAACCTCGTAACGGTCCTCGGGATTAAAGAGCACCTGGTCACCGTCTTCGAGGATCCGGACGTTGGGACCAGTGGTCACCACCTCGGCCCACACGAGGCGCTTCCCAATCTGGGCAGTGGCGGGAATGAGGATGCCGCCGCTCGACAGCCGCTCACCCTCCCCGGTCTCCATTTTCACGAGGATGCGATCGTTGAGCATCTTGACGGGCAGTTTGGCAGGGGCGGAACGAGGCACGTCCCTGACGGTACCGTCTGAGGCCATGGGTGATGACACCGGGCCCGAGCAGTTGAGACTCTCCACCGCCGACGGCGAAGAACTCGAGACTGAACTCCAGCTTCCCGATCAACCGCCTTTTGCGGCTGTCGTGCTGGCCCACCCCCACCCCGCGCAGGGCGGGGACATGCGTTCGCTGGTCACGAGCGAGCTCTTCCGCACGCTCCCGACGCTCGGGTTCGCTGCGCTGCGGTTCAACTTCAGGGGGGTGGGCACCTCAACGGGGATCCACGGCGGCGGATTGCCCGAGCGCATCGATCTCCTCGCCGCCATCGACACCTTGGCTGAGCGGTTCCCCGACCTTGCGCTGGTCGTCTCGGGATGGAGTTTCGGGGCCGACGTGTCGCTCGGCATCGTTCATCCGCGAATCGCCGGGTGGTTCGCCGTTGCGCCCCCGTTGCGCATCCTCGCCGACGACGAGTTCATCGCCGCAGCCGATCCTCGGCCCAAAGTGCTTGCTGTCGCAGAACATGACCAGTTCAACCCGCCTGAGCGGTGCCAGCGCAAAATCGAGGAGTGGGAAGAGACCACTTTGGAGGTGGTGGCGGGCGCCGATCACTTCCTCGTCGGTCGCACCCAGAGATTGGCCAATCATCTCCATGAATTCGCCACAGGTCTGGGTGGTGCCGCGTCGTCCGCCTGACCGATGCGATACCGCCGCTATGGTGCTGCAAGGACGGTGTGTTCACCTACCGCCATGAGATGGGAGGTTCCCAGTGCTCGCCAACCGAACCTGCTCTCCTTCAGAGGTTTCCAGCAGACGGTCCCGTCAGATTGTGCGCTGTGGGGCGGCCATTGCCTCGCTGGCCATGCTCACCGCTCTGGTGGCGTGTAGCAGTGGGAGCGGTGCGGCATCCAACATTGACGGGGTGCAGGGCGCCACCCTGCAGATCGCCATCGAGGGCAGCGTTCTTGATCCCGGAGAGGGCTGGGCGACCTCGGCGGGATCGGGCAGTGGCTTTTTCATCTCTTCGGACGGCTACGCCGTCACCAACAACCATGTCGTGACCGGTGCGGGAAAGATCTCCGTCAAGATTGGTGGCGAGGATACCGAGTACGACGCCAGCGTCGTGGGTGTTTCGGAGTGCAACGACCTCGCCCTCATCAAGGTTGACGTCGACAGAACCGTGCCCTTCCTCGACTGGTTTGAGGGCGACATCAAACCCGGCCTTGAGGTATACGCCGCCGGTTTCCCCCTTGGCGACCCCGAGTACACCCTGACCCGTGGGGTGGTCTCTAAGGCCGACGCCAATGACCCGATCCTGTCCACATTGGCCTCAGTTGACCGGGCGATCGAACACGATGCCAACATCCAGCAGGGCAATTCCGGCGGCCCGCTGGTGACGAGTGAGGGCCGAGTCGTTGGCATCAACTACGCCGGTACCGGCGACATCTACGGCACCACCGAACAGTTCTTCTCCATTGCCGCCGGTGCGGCGAAGCCCGTCGTGGAACGATTGCGCAACGGTGATGACGAGTCGCTCGGGATCAACGCCTCACCCTTCCTGGACGAGGCCTCAGGTGTCAGTGGCATTTGGGTGGCGGGGGTGGCACCGGGGTCGCCGGCGTCAAAGGCCAACATTGAACCTGGCGACGTGCTCCTCACCATGAACGGGATCGAACTGGGTGTCGATGCCGCCAATCCTGACGAGGGACTGGCCGATGCCTTCTTCGCCGGATACTGCGATGTGATCCGCAGTGCCGGCGATCGACCGATCAAGATCGAAGTACTCCGATCCGAGACCAACGAACTCTTGTCAGGAGAGATCAACGGCGATCGGCCGCTTGAGTCTCGTGGCTCGATCTCCCCAACCGTTGATGAGCGCACTGCGGTCCCCGAGGGTCAGGACTACAGCGACTACGTGTCCCTCACTGACGCCACCAACACGATTCAGGTCGAGGTCCCCGCTGCGTGGGCCGACATTGAACTCGGACCCGACACCGATGGCCTTCCGTTCATTAGCGCAGCCGAGGACCTGAAGGGATTCGGGGAGGGCTTCAGCGTGCCCGGCATGGCGTTCTTCGTGCTCCCGTCGGGAACCTCCAACGACGCCATCATCGCCCAGTTGTCCGAGCCGGTCGCTGCTCTGTGCACCGACGCCGGCACCGAGCCTTACGACGATGGTGTGTTCATTGGCGACGTGAAGATCTGGACGGACTGCGCGGGTACCGACACGAGCTACATCATCGTGGTGACTGCCACGGCTGATGCCCCGGAGTTCACCTTTGCAACCATCGTGCAAGCGGTGACGAGTGCGGACGTCACCGCCCTCGAGAGAATCCTGGCGTCGTTCAACCTCGTGTGACCGACGGGGCCCCACTGTTCAGACGGGCCGTACGGCTACACCCCGCTCAGCAAGATGAGCCTTCGCCTCCGCCAGCGTGTGGGTGCCGAAGTGAAAGATTGACGCTGCCAGCACAGCATCGGCACCTCCCTCGGTGATCCCTTCAACGAGATGATCGAGTGACCCGACACCACCCGAGGCGATGACCGGAACCTCGACGGCATCGCTCACTGCCTTGGTCAATACCAGATCGAAACCCTCGTGGGTTCCGTCACGATCCATCGATGTCAACAAGATCTCACCCGCTCCGCGTCGGGTCACCTCCTCCGCCCACGCCACGGCATCAAGACCGGTTGGCGTGCGACCCCCGTGGGTGAATACCTGACGCTGACGGGCATCGATGGCGACGACCACGCATTGAGATCCGAACTCGGCCGCGAGTTCCGAAACCAGATCGGGACGGTCGACCGCTGCGGTATTCACCGACACCTTGTCGGCCCCCGCCCGCAACAGCAGTCGCGCATCGTCAACCCCGCGAACTCCGCCGCCGATGGTGAAGGGAATGAAGACCTGTTCTGCGGTGCGGCGCACGACGTCCACAATCGTGTCCCGCTGATCCGACGATGCCGTGATGTCAAGGAAGACAAGCTCGTCGGCCCCTTCGGCGTCGTAGCGGGCCGCAAGCTCGACCGGGTCCCCGGCATCACGCAGGCCGACGAAGTTGACTCCCTTTACGACCCGACCAGCGTCGACGTCGAGACACGGAATGAGGCGAGCGGTCCTCATTTCACGTCTCCCCTCGTGGCGGCAATGACGTCGGGGAGTCGGAAGGCACCCTCGTAGAGGGCGCGACCGATGACGACTCCGGCGAGTCCCTTCCCGTCGGGCCGGCGGACCCCGGCGAGGGTGACGACGTCACCGAGGGTCGCCACTCCCCCCGAGGCCAGCAGCGGGATGTCCACGGCGGCCAGCAGGTCGGTGAGTCCATCGAGATCGGGACCTTCGAGCGTCCCGTCCCGGCCGATGTCGGTGACCACGAGGGCATCAACCCCAACATCGGCGAACTGGCGGGCCATCTCGGCAACCGTGCGGCCCGAACCTTCGACCCAACCCCGCACGGCCACCTCGCCGGCGCGGGCATCGAGCCCGACAGCCACAGCATGGTTCGCCGCCAGTTCCGTCACGAGCTCAGGAGTTTCAAGCGCAGCAGTCCCGAGCACAACACGACGGACACCAAGATCGAACAGCGCCTCGGCCGCCTTGGTCGTCCGCACCCCACCGCCGACTTGGACGGGAACACCGGCTTCGGTCGCCACACGACTGATGGCCGCGATCGCCTCGACATTCGTCGGGAGTCCGCTGCGGGCGGCGTCGAGGTCAACAACGTGGAGCCACGAGGCTCCCTCGGCGCAAAAAACCGCCGCCTGGGCCGCCGGATCATCGCTGTAGGTGGTGGCCTGCGCGTAGTCACCTTGGTAGAGACGCACGCAGCGGCCCCCGAGCAGGTCGATGGCGGGGAAGATCTCAAAGGTGCCGGTCATCGCCCGGCTCCGGCGGAGGTGACGAAGGTGGCGAGCAGACCAAGGCCAACTGTGCCTGACTTCTCCGGGTGGAACTGGGTTGCCCACAGGTTGTCTCGTTCGACGAGGGCGGGCACTGGGCCCCCGTAGTCACACGTGGCGACGACGAGTTCGCTGTCGGGAGCGACATAGGAATGCACGAAGTAGACCCACACCGGGTCATCGCTGGCTTCGAGCATGACTGACGGTCGGCGACGCTCGAGCACGTTCCACTGCATCTGGGGGTGCTTCACCCCGGGACGGAGACGCTCAACCTCCCCGGGCAACACGCCGAGACCGGCGACGCCCGGGGACTCGGCCGACGCCTCGTACAACAACTGCATACCAACGCAGATCCCCAGGAAGGGCCGACCCGACCCGATGGCATCGAGCGCCACCCCGTCGAGCCCAGTGGTGCGCAGCGCCTCGGCACACCGGCCGAACGCTCCCACGCCGGGCAGCACCACTGCGGCGGCATCAGCCACGAGAGCGGGGTCCGCAGTGAGGCGAGCGTCGGCCCCAACGGCCTCGAGTGCCTTTTGGGCCGAACGAAGGTTCCCGATGCCGTAGTCGAGAACCGCCACCAGCGGCGGTTCCGCCCCCGCAGCGTTCACAGGGTGCCCTTGGTGGATGGCACCCCGCCACCCTCAACCCGCACCGCATCGCGCAGGGCGCGCGCCACGGACTTGAAACATGACTCGACGATGTGGTGGGTGTTGCGACCGCGAACGAGCGACACGTGCAACGTGATGCCCGCCGAAGTCACGAGAGCCCGCCAGAACTCTTCGACAAGTTGTGGATCAAAAGGAGGATCGCCGAGGATCTTCTCGCCCGGAAACTCAATGTCGTAGAAGAGAAATGGCCGACCAGACAGGTCAAGGGCGACGTCGACGAGCGCCTCGTCGAGCGGTACCCGCACCGAGGCGAACCGCCGCACCCCCCGCTTGTCCCCGAGCGCTTCGGCTAGCGCACTGCCCAGCAGGATCCCGGTGTCCTCCACCGTGTGGTGCGCGTCAACCTCGAGGTCGCCGGTGGCCACGACCCGGAGGTCCATCCCGCCGTGTCGGGCCAGCTGCGCCAACATGTGGTCGAAGAAGGGCAGTCCGGTGGAAGCCTCCACGGTGCCCGAGCCGTCAACGTCGATGGTGATTTCGATGTCGGTCTCGGCCGTGGTGCGACGACGCGTCGCCGATCGGGGTGCGCTCATGACCACCACTCTGCCCGCTGGAGGATGCTCCCGGCCACTGCGATTTTCCCGGTCACCATCATCGGGCGCCGACAACGTCGGCGAGCGCACCTATGAAACGGTCGTTCTCAACGGGGGTTCCGATCGTCACCCGGAGACAACCGGCGAGTCGCGGCCAGCCCGAGCAGTTGCGCACGAGCACGGAACGATCCACCAACGCCTGCCACACCGCCTCACCCCGTTCCACGTCACCGGGCGACCCGTCGGTCTCCCGTGGCCGGAACAACACGTAATTGGCACCCGATGTCCACTGGTCAACACCGAGGTCAGCCAAGGCAGCGACGAGCCGCTCCCGTTCGGTGACGACCCGGGCCACCCGGTCCTCCATGGCGGCCACGTGGTCCAGCGCAATGACGCCGGCCGCCTGTTTCACGGCGTCGAGGCGATAGGGCAGGGCCACTTTCTCGAGTTCGGTCACGACCCAGCTCGGGCCGATCAGGTACCCGAGCCGCAGGGCAGCGAGAGACCAGGTCTTGGAAAAAGTCCGACTAACCACGAGCGGAACGTCTTCAGCGACGAGATCGAGTGCTGTCGAGGTGGCGAACTGCCCGTACGCCTCATCGGCGATCACGAGGCAGCCCGCTGCGCTTGCCGCCGTCACCACCGCCGCCGTCGTGGACGACGGGTCCTCGGTGCCCGTGGGGTTGTTGGGTGAGCACAGGAATGCCACGTCGGGCCGTTGTTCCGCAATCAGACGGACAGCGGTATCACTGTCGATGGCGAAGTCCGCCGCTCGCTCCGCCACGGTCACACTCGTGCCGACGACCCGGGCGATGTGGCTGTG
>JALRFT010000132.1 GCA_023261915.1 Acidimicrobiales bacterium
GGTTGCCCGGGCCGGTCACTGGACGACCGCGGCGGCCGTTGTCGAACAGGGCGTCAACCGCCTCCTGGAGCATCCGCTTCTCGTTGTTCACGATGATCTCGGGGGCACCGAGGTCCAGCAGACGCTTGAGGCGGTTGTTGCGGTTGATGACCCGGCGGTAGAGATCGTTGAGGTCAGATGTGGCGAACCGACCACCATCGAGCTGAACCATGGGGCGCAACTCGGGTGGGATCACCGGAACGACATCAAGGATCATGGCGCGGGGATCGTTGATCCGGCGGCCGTGGTCGTCACGACGGTTGAAGGCCGAGACGATCTTGAGACGCTTGATCGCCTTCTGCCGACGCTGGGCCGACAGGGGCTTCTGCCCGGCCGGCGGATCGATGGCCTCACGAAGCTTGACCTCTTCCACGTCAAGGTCGAGTTGATCGATCAACTGGGCGATGGCGTCGGCACCCATGCCGCCAGTGAAGTAGTCGCCGTAGCGGTCGGTGAGTTCCCGCCACAACAGCTCGTCCTCAATGATCTTGCGGGGGAACAGGTCACGGAACTCGTCGAAGGCTCGACGGACCATGTCCTCTTCCTCGTCGTAACGTTCGCGCACCTCTTCGCGGCGCTTGTCCGCGGCGCGCTGACGAGACCGCAGATCCGCCTCTTTGGCACCGTCGGCCTCGAGTTGGGCGAGTTCAGCCTCGAGTTCCTCGGCGACCTCGGCGAGTTCCTTCTCACGATCGGCGTGGACGGCATCGATCTCGGCGAGCATCTCGGCCTCGAGCGACGGAATGGCCTCATGACGAGCTTCCTCGTCAACGGACACCACCAGATTCGCTGCGAAGTAGATGACCTTCTCGAGCTGCTTGGCCTTGAGTTCCTCACGGGGCTGGGTGCCCATGAGGAGGTATGCCAGCCACGAACGGGTACCGCGCAGGTACCAGATGTGCACGACCGGTGCGGCGAGTTCGATGTGACCCATCCGGTCGCGACGCACCTTGGAGCGGGTGACCTCAACGCCACAACGCTCACAGATGATGCCCTTGAACCGGACACGCTTGTACTTTCCGCAGTAGCACTCCCAGTCCTTGGTGGGGCCGAAGATCTTCTCGCAGAAGAGTCCGTCCTTTTCCGGCTTGAGCGTGCGGTAGTTGATGGTCTCCGGCTTCTTCACCTCACCGTTGGACCACGTCCGGATCGAATCGGCCGTAGCCAGACCGATACGCAGCTGGGAGAAATCGTTGACGTCGAGTGTGCTCATGATCGTTCTCCTCAGCCCCGCTCAGCCTGACGGCGGGCGTCTTCTTCATCACTGCCGCGCTCGGGACGGGACAGGTCGATACCCAGCTTCTCGCTGGTCTCGTACACGTCTTCGTCCAGTTCGCTCATCTCAATCTGCGCACCCGTCGACGAGATGACCTCGACGTTGAGGCACAGGGCCTGCATCTCCTTGATGAGCACCTTGAAGCTCTCGGGGATACCCGGCTCGGGAATGTTCTCGCCCTTGACGATGGCCTCGTAGACCTTCACCCGGCCAAGCACGTCGTCGGACTTGATGGTGAGCAATTCCTGGAGGCAGTAGGCGGCGCCATAGGCCTCAAGGGCCCACACCTCCATCTCACCGAAGCGCTGTCCACCGAACTGTGCCTTACCGCCCAACGGCTGCTGGGTGATCATGGAGTACGGGCCCGTCGAGCGGGCGTGGATCTTGTCGTCCACGAGGTGCGCGAGCTTGAGGATGTACACCACTCCGACCATGACCGGACTGTCGTAGGCCTCACCGCTGCGGCCGTTGAAGAGTTGCATCTTGCCGTCGGGACGGATCAGGCGCCCGTTGTCGCCATAGGAGAGGACGACCTCGTTGCCTTCCTCGTCCATTCCCGACCATTGCGACTCAGCCGCCTCGGGACGGAGGTTGGTCAGCACCTTCTTGATCGTCGGGTGACGACCGGCGTCTTCCTCCTCGTCCCAGTGCGCACCGTCGAAGACCGGTGTAGCCACCAGTTGGGCCGGAGGCGTGGTGGGCCGGGTGTTGGACCCGGTGGGCAGGGTCGGCTCGTCACCGACCTGGTT
>JALRFT010000283.1 GCA_023261915.1 Acidimicrobiales bacterium
GGCCGACGTGGTCTGGGAAGCCACAGTCGGACGTAGCGGTGCCGATGCACTTTCTGCTCTCGCTGAAGCCGAACGCGACTTTGCGCGTGCTCATCCTGGTCGCATGGCCGCACTTCGGAGTTTTCTCGCCAGCAACAACGCCGAGTTCCACCTCCAAGCAGTCCTTCACCGCAGCAGCGGCACGCTCGAGGTGCTCGACGTCGTCAGGAGCGTGCACCCGGCCGACTCCTGCCTGACGACGCAGCTCCAACGCGCGCTGAAGCACTCGAGCAGAGGCGACGTACTGAACCACGTGATCACCGTGCGCGTGGCAAACGCGCAGGCAGTCCCCACTTGCGGAGGGTCATCGGCCTGCCACGGTGGCGCTGACACGACCGCCGAACATCGGGAGGGAACCACGTGCACAGGATCAGCGCTGTCAGTCGTCGGATGAGGAAGTGGGCTGCGACCAGTTCGCTGCGGCGCCGCACCTGCCGCCCGGGGGAACCGCCAAGGTTCGCGCCACCTCGACGATTGTGGTGGGAGTTGCCGCGGTAGCCCTGACCTGGCCGGAACAGGCCGGCCAAATAGAGGAGGAGCCCCCATGGCTACCCGAACCCAAAACCGATCGACCGTGGACATGCCAGATGCGGCGGACCTGATCGACTGCTGCGAGTGCGAGCTCGACGACGGCACCGGCGGCCGCCGGCGAGGAGTAGCCTGCGCAAGTGGGAGTTGATGGGATCAAGTGGTCGGCATTCGCTGTGTCGGTGGCGTTGACGCTGACCGGGTGTGGGGGTTCCTCAGAACCAGCTCCAACGTCGGTGACACCCACGACCGCCCCCAGCGGTGAGTCATCCACCACCGTCAACGACCTTCAGGCGCCCAACACCTACGACGTACCGACGACGGACCTGGACCGCCGGTACGATCAGCTAACGCCGCTGCCAGGCCCATTGAAGGGGACGACGACGACGCCGGGAGAGACGTTGCCGACGGACACAACGGGCACGCCTGACTAAGAGGCACACGCGGTCCTGGTCGACCTACACCATGTGCACCAGTGGGATGTCGTCACCCGGGTCCAATACGACATCAGCGACGCAGGCGGCATCCAGAACGTCGACCAGGACTGGGAGGTCCTGTGGTGGAACTGCGAGTGCGGGCACCAGACGTACCCGTGACCGTCGGGCAGGAGCCCCCCGCTTCGGCGGGGGGCTCCTGCCGTTTTCGGGATCGGTCCGGCGGCGGTCAGAACGGGGCGTGCGCGGTGTTGAGTCGGAGACCTTCCCAGCTCCGAGTCCTGCTGGGTCCGGACTGGGTGGCGGCGATGCCCGCTCGCTGGGAGAGCAGCCGGCCGAGCGCGATCTTGGAGAGCGGCTGCAGGCCGCTCGTCTCGGCCCACGTCCGGTAGTCGGCGTACAGGTCTGCTGCGGCAACGATCGATGCAGCATCGAGAGTGCAGCGTTCATCAAGAAACACGCCGAGCAGGTCCTGGTCGTCGCGGTAGGCGGCGGTCGCAGCGTCGATCACCGCCGCGGAACCCAGACCGGAGGCCTGCCAGTCGAGGCACCCCTGGATCGCCCAGTTGAGAATGCCCGGCAACTCGGCGCGGAGCTTGATCCCCAGGTGTGGATCGATGCGGTCGTCGGAGATCGCCGCGGTGAACGGCACAAGCCGGATGCGGCGCCAGATGCCCGTGTCGGTGCCGGTGATGCGCGGCAGATGGTTCGTGGCCATCCAGATGTGGTGGGTGGGAGTGAACTCGAAGTTCCTGCCGTGGGGCTGCCTGGCTCTGATCCGGTCCCCACCGGTGAGGTCCTTGACGAGTGACTCGTCGAGGCGGTCGCCCGCGCCGGTCTCGGACGTGACGACAAGCCGTCGGAGGTAGAGGTCGGCCTGGCCGCCCGTCGGCCCACCACCGCTGGTGCGACCACGTCGGAGCAGCAGCGCCCGCATGTGGCCCAGATGGGCAACCGGCACCCCGACCTTGCCCACCTCACCGCGAGCCCGGGGGTCATCGGGGTCATATCCGCACTGGGTCGGCAGGTCGAAGGCGATGGACAGACCGGTCTGACCCTTGGCGAGGTTCGTGCGATAGAGGGCGTTGGACGCCTCGGCGGTTGAGTGGCCCGAGTAGGTACGCATCATCCACGGGCGGTCGCGCTCGGTCAGACGTGGATCGGGTCGGTCGGCAGTGGTGTCGGCCATCTGTCCATCGTCCCGCGCGCAGGGCTCCGCTGTCATCTTTGGGGCGGCAGCGTCGGGGATGGCCCGGCGATCAGGCGGTGGAGAAGGGCTCCACGGGCAGGACGATGGCCTCACCGAGCCGCTCGAGGTACTCGGCCCGACTGATGTCGATGGCCCCGAGGGAACGGAGGTGTTCGGTGGTCCACTGCACGTCGAAGAGGGTTGCACCCGCCTCCCCGAGCAGGTCGGTGAGGGCCCACAACGCCACCTTGGAGGCGTCAGTGACAGTGTGGAACATCGACTCCCCGGCGAACAGGCCGCCGATGCCCACCCCGTAGACACCACCGACGAGGCCGCCGTGAGTGTCGAATACCTCGACGGAGTGGGCCCAGCCGAGCGCATGGAGTTCGCAGTAGGCCTCGACGATCTCGGGAGTGATCCACGCCCCCGGCCGGGGGAGGTGGGCGCACGCCTCGATGACACTCCGAAAGCAGGTGTCGAGACGAACCTCGAGCCGTCGTCGGGCCCGTGCCAGTGAACGACTGGCATGGAACCCACCCGGTTCGAACACACCGCGCGGGTCCGGTGACCACCACAGGAGGTCGCTCGGGGTTCGTCCCGGCATCGGGAACATGCCCGCCCGGTAGGCGGCGAGCAACGTTCCCGGTTCGAGGTCGGCACCGGCGGCCACGATGCCGGCACGGTCGGCGGTGTTCGGGTCGGGGAATGCCCACGGTGAGGGAGGCGGTTCCTGCGGGATCGGCACGCCCTACCTTCTCACCAAGGTGCGGCCCCTTGCCGAGCACCGCGGGGCATACGATGGGCTCATGCGCACTTCCTCCACCACCGTGTTCCGCCGTCTCGCCGCTCTTGCGCTGGCCGTCCCACTCATGACGGTCGCCATCGGGTGCTCAACCACCTCGAACGAACCTGCACCGCTCAACCCCACGGAGGTCACCGTGGAACAGGACGGCATCCTGCCACCGTCCAACGTGCCCGACAGCGGTGAAGGCCTCGACGAGGTCGAGCCGGGCGACGATCCGTCAGCTGGTTACTGAGTCCAAGTGGTCCCGGCTGAAGCCGGACCCCGATCAGTAGCTGTAGAAGCCCTGGCCTGACTTCCGGCCCAACTGGCCGGCGGCCACCATGCGACGCAGCACCGGCACGGCCGAATAGTTCGGGTCACGGAACTCGTCGTAGAGGGCGTCGAGGATGGCCAGCGAGGTGTCGAGGCCAACAAGATCCAGGAGCGCCAGTGGGCCCATCGGGAAGTTGCAGCCCCCCTTCATGGCGGCGTCAATGTCCTCGGCCGTGGCGACGCCGTTCTCGAGCAACCGAACGGCGTTGTTGAGGTAGGGGAACAGCAGGGCGTTCACGATGAACCCGGCCTGATCGGCGACGGTGACCGGCGCCTTGCCGCACGCCTCGGCGAACGCCAGCGCCTCCGCCATCGTCTCGTCACTGGCGGTGAGGGGTCGAACGACCTCCACCAACGACATCATGGGGGCGGGGTTGAAGAAGTGGATGCCACACACCCGGTCGGCCCGGTTGGTCGCCACCGCCATCTCCACGACCGGAAGCGTCGAGGTGTTGGTGGCGAGGATCGCACCGGCCTTGACGATGCCGTCGAGTTGGGTAAACAGCTCACGCTTGGTGGCGAGATCCTCCACCACCGACTCGATGACGAGGTCGCAGTCGGCGAGACTGGCGAGGTCCTCCACGGGGGTGACACGGCCGGCAATGGCTTCGGCCTCGCTGGCTTCGAGGCGACCTTTGTCGACGAGCTTCGCCAGTGATTTCACGAGGGATGCGTGGGTGGCATCAGCGGTGGCCTGGCTGCGCGAGCGCAGCACCACCTCAAAACCCGACTGGGCTGCCACCTGGGCGATACCCGAACCCATGATCCCCGAACCGACGACGCCTACCCGTGTGATGGTCATGGGCGGACACGCTACCGACGGGGCCCAAGCCGGCGCCAACGCTCCGGGGTCCCCGAGCCGCACCGGTAGGCTCAAGAGGTGTCCGAACCCCTGTCCGACCCCGGCGCGCTGCGAATCGACAGGTCTCCGGCCGATGTCACGCCCGCTGCAGTCGTTGACCTCCCGCCCCGCTGGCCGGCTGTTGTCCGGGCCGAGTTGGTCCGCCGCCACCGGCTGCTGCTCGACCGGGCCTCCACCGTTGCAGCCGGTCCGGTCCTCGACCTCTCACTCCCTGAGCAGCGCCAGCAGTTGCGTGAGGTGATGTCGTCCCCGGACCCGACTGCCGCGGCGGCGGCGCTCGGTTCCTTTGGGGCCGTCATGAGTGTTGCCGGACTCTGTCGGCTCGCCGATCTCGGGTCAGCCCTGCGTGTCGTGGCGACCATGCTCGTACCGGATGGCGAGGTGTGGCTCGTCGAGCCGGGGTTCGCCCCTGGTCTGGCCGCGACCCTCGTCGCCTCGGGTGGTGCGCTGTTGCCCCCGGCCCGTGGTGTTCATCTGGCGCGCGACGTCCCGGCCACGGTGCGCTCGGTTGGCCTGCGAATCACCGATGTGGAGAGATTCACTATGAGTACATCCCTGTGGCCGCTGCGCCGCTTCACCGAGTTGCGGGCCGTGAAGTTCGGTCGGCCCGACGGCGGTGTGTCGTGACCGCCGACGGTGCGGGACCGCTCGCCCTCGTTGGTGGTGGCGAGTGGTCGGAGGGTTGCACGTTCGACTCGGGGTTGCTGGCGGCCTCTGGCGGCGACGAGGTGGTGGTACTTCCCACCGGGTCGGCCTACGAGTTCCCCCAGACCCTCCTCGATCGGGCGACGGCATGGTTCACCGAACTCGGTGGTCGGGTCCGGGCGCCCGAGGTGTACACCCGCCCCGACGCCTTCGACCCCACGTACGTCGAGACGGTGCGCTCAGCCCGGTTCATCTATCTCGCAGGCGCATCACCGATGCACCTGCGTTCCGTACTGAAGGACAGCCCGCTGTTCGACGCCATGGTGGCGGCATGGCAGGCCGGAGCGGTCCTTGCCGGTACTGCGGCCGGGGCCGACGTGCTGTGTGACCCCATGGTGGACACCCGAGGGGGAGCGTTCACCGTCGGCCTCGGTGTGGTTCCCGGGGTGTCGGTGATGCCCCGCTATGACCAGTGGTCAGCGGAGAAGGTTCACCGCACCGTGTCGCTCGCTCCACCGGGCCTGTTCCTGCTCGGTGTCCCCAACGCCACGGCTGCCATCCGGGCCACCGACGGGTCGTGGCGCTGTGAGGGAGTGGGCGACGTCGTCGTCCATTGCGACGGGGCCACCGTGCCCCTCACCTCGGTGAGGGCCTGAGCGACGGGGCTCAGGCGGGAACGGCGACGAGCTCTACCAAGAAGATGAGGGTTTCGTTGCCGGCAATCGATCCGGGGGAGCCCTGCGGGCCGTAACCGAGATCAGGCGGGATGACCAACAGACGCTGGCCGCCGACCTTCATGCCGGGAATGCCCTCCTGCCAGCCCTGGATGAGCCCGCTCAGCGGGAACGTGGCGGGCTCACCACGGGTGTACGAGTCGTCGAAGATCTTCCCGGTGGAACACGACACACCGATGTAGTTGATGGTGACCGTGCCACCCGGGGCGACCTCGGCGCCGTCGCCGACCACCAGATCAGTCACTGCGAGCGTGGTCGGGGGAACGCCCACCGGAACCTCGAAGCTCGGTGCACCGGTGGGGAGAGGATCGGCGAGGGGGACACAGGGGGTCCCGGTGGCGACGGTTGAGACCGTGGCAGCTGTCGTCGGTGTGGTGACCCGTGTCGTGGACGTCGACGTTGATGCCGTCTCTTCATTCCCTGATCGCCACACGAACAGACCGATGAGAGCGGCGGCAACTACGGCGAGGACCGCCACCGTGGTGATGCGGCGCCGCATGGCATCCCGTCGTTGCGCCGCCCGGGCTGCTTCCGCCCGCGCCACTCTGCCTGCCTTCTGTCGTTCGCGCTTCTCACTTCCCATGGGCGGGCACGCTAGCAACTGCACCGGCCCGGTCCAGTCGGGGCCTCGACGGGTCAGCTGGCCGGCACAGGCTCAATCTGGATGCGCTCCACGAGCACCTGGCCGGTGGGGATCCCGGTGGGGGATCCGGCCTGCTGGAGGGCCCGAAGCGTCGGGGATCCGTCGAGCAGCACGCCGAAGAAGGTGGTGGGCTCGGGCAGGGATGCGGCGCCATCACCGAGGGAGACCTGCAGCCGGCCCGGGAGTACCCGGCCGTTGTCCTCGACGGTCATCGACAACATCCCCGGCGTCGAGATCATCCCGCCCTCGGGCGCTTCGGGGGCGAGGTCCCACCCGGTTCCCCCTCCGGTGTCTGCGGTGAACGCTCCGCCCACTTCGGCCCACGCCAAGGGGGTGATGAGGTCGAACGGCGCCCCGTCCCAGTAGCCGTAGCCGGCGAGGAACACGAAGCTGTTGATCGCTTCGGGGGCGAGTTTCGTGGTCAGCAGCCACGTGAGGTCGCCGGCCGAGGTGGTCATGGTGACGCGGTAGTTCACCGCAGTGTCGATCGCCCCCGTCGCCGTGGTGGCCAGACAGATCGGGGGCGGCCCGACGAACGACGTGGTGCGCGGCGATGCACCGTCGGGAAGTGGGCACGGCAGCGGGCCGCTGGCGGTGTCACCCGCAGCCGGGAAGTCCAACTCGGCGGGCGCACCGGCGGTGACGGAGGGTCGGGTCGGGACCGATGAGGTCACCGGGGTGGGGTCGTCGGTGAATGATCCGAGGGCGACGGCGACAATGGCGCCACCACTCGAGAGGAGCAGACCGGCCACCACGATCCCGGCGATGATCTGGCGTCGTCGGAGCGATCGCTCGGCGGCGGAGCGAGCGGTGTTCTGCTGGCGCTGCTCCCGTTGCTGCTGGCGTTGGCGGGCACTGACAGGTCTGGCCATGGAGGCGCACGGTACCGGAACGAATGCGGGCCGGGAAGCCGGCCAACCGTAAACTCGTCGGTCGTGGACTCCTCCGCCCCCATCGTCGTGCAGAAGTTCGGTGGGACTTCAGTTGCCGATACCGAGCGGATCCGCGCCGTTGCCGACCATGTGGCGCGCACGGTCCGCAACGGCGAGCGTCCGGTGGTGGTCGTGAGCGCCATGGGTAAGGAGACCGACGAGTTGCTGCGGGCCGCCCGCGACGTCGCCGGAAGTCCTCCCGGCCGGGAGATGGACATGCTCATCACTGCCGGGGAGCGCAAGGCCATGGCTCTCGTGTGCATGGCCATCAACGATCTCGGGGTGCCCTCTCAGTCCTTCACCGGAAGCCAGGCGGGGTTCTTCACCGACGGAACCCACACTGACGCCCGCATCATCGAGGTTCGTCCTGACCGCATCGAGGCTGCGATTGAGGCTGGCTGTGTCCCCATCGTGGGTGGCGCCCAGGGCGTATCGGGTGACAACGACGTCACCTTCTTGGGCCGAGGCGGTTCGGACACGACCGCCGTGGCGCTTGCCCACGCCCTCGGGGCGGCAAGCTGCGAGCTCTACACGGATGTATCGGGCGTGTTCACCTCCGACCCGCGAGTAGTGAGCGACGCCCGTCGCCTCGACCGCATCTCGTTCGACGAATTACTCGAGATGACCGCCAACGGGTGCCCCAAGCCCGCCATGCGATCAGTGGAGTTCGCCCGTACCCACGGGGTTGACCTCCACATCCGTTCGGCGTTCACGTGGGAACAAGGGACGTGGGTCACCAAGGAGGAAGAGGACATGGAGCAGGCGATCGTGTCAGCAGTGGTGCACGACACCGATGAGGCCAAGGTGACGATCCTCGGTGTCCCCGATCGTCCCGGTATTGCTGCCGGGCTCTTCCGGTCGCTCGCCGACGCGGCGGTCAACGTCGACATGATCGTGCAGAACACGTCGGCCGACGGGTTCACCGACATCTCATTCACGGTGCCTCATGGCCAACTCAACGAGGCCCAGCCGGTGTGCGAGCGCGTCGCCGCCGAGGTGGGAGCCACCCGTGTCACAACCGATGACGGCATTGCCAGGGTCAGCGTGGTGGGGGCCGGGATGCGGTCGCATCCCGGGGTGGCCGCCACGGTGTTCGAGACGCTGGCCGGGAACGGAATCAACATCGAGATGATCTCGACATCGGCCATTCGGATCTCGTGTGTGGTGCGTCAGGATCAGGTCGAGGCAGCGGTCGTGCACCTCCACGACGCCTTTTCCCTCGCTGACGGTCCCAAACTGGTGGACTGAGGTCCACCCCGTACCGGTAGCCTCTGGCCCCATGCGTATCGGAGTGGTTGGAGCGACCGGACAGGTGGGCAGCGTCATGCTGTCCATCCTCGCTGAGCGTCAGTTTCCGGTAACTGAGATCAGGATGTTCGCTTCGGCGCGTTCGGCCGGCCGGTCCCTCGCCTTCGCTGGACGCGACATCGTGATCGAGGATGCGTCGACTGCCGACTACTCCGGGCTCGACATCGTGCTCATGTCAGCCGGCGGGGCGACGTCGCGCGAATTGGCCCCCGTCGTCGCCGATTCGGGGGCCATTGTTGTGGACAACTCCTCGGCAGGGCGCATGGACCCCGAGGGTCCCCTCGTCGTGTCCGAGGTCAACCCCCACGCTCTCGGTGACATCAAGCGCGGCATCGTCGCCAATCCGAACTGCACGACCATGGTGGCCATGCCCGTGCTCGAACCACTCCATCTCGCCTTCGGGCTCCGCTCCATGGTGGTCACCTCCTACCAGGCGGTCTCGGGGGCCGGTCTGGCGGGCACGGCGGAGCTCGACGACCAGATCCGCAAGATCGGTGATCGCGCCCCGGCGCTCACGATGTCAGGCTCAGCCGTCGAACATCCCGACCCGGCCGTGTTCTGCGAACCCATCGCCTACAACGTGGTGCCCTTCGCCGGAGCGCTCGTCGATGACGGATTGTTCGAGACCGACGAGGAGCAGAAGCTCCGCAACGAGAGTCGCAAAATTCTCGAGGCACCCGATCTGGCCGTCTCGGCCCTGTGCGTGCGGGTGCCGGTATTCACCGGACACTCGCTCGCCATCAACGCCGCCTTTGATCAGCCGATCGAGGTGGAGGAGGCCCGCCGCCTGCTGGTGAAGGCCAAGGGCGTCGAGCTCGTCGACGTTCCGACGCCGCTGCGCGCCGCCGGCGGGGATGTCACGCTCGTGGGTCGGATCCGCCGGGACCCCACCGTCGAGCACGGGGTGTCGCTGTTCTTGTCGGGGGACAACCTCCGCAAAGGCGCTGCACTCAATGCCGTGCAGATCGCCGAGTTGCTCATCGACCGAATCGGTTAGCGCTCCGGGCTCGGGTTTCCCCCGGGCGGGGTTGGCGGCCGTTCGCCGGCCAGCATGCGCAACGCCGCCTCGTCAAGGGACAGGCCGATCTGGTCAGCGAGGGAGGCCAGCCACGCGAGGACGTCCCCGAGCTCACGTTCCTGGTCGTCGAGCGTTCCCTTGCGAACGGCCTGGGCGAGCTCACCGAGTTCCTCGGTCAACCACGCAATCGTTGCTGGAACACCACGTTCCCGATCTGCATCTCCGTAGCGTTCGGCGATGCGCTGCTGGAACTCAACGATGTCCATAGGGTCGGGCTGGCGGGATTTGAACCCACGACCTCTTCGTCCCGAACGAAGCGCGCTACCAACCTGCGCCACAGCCCGTGTAACGGCCTGACCCTACCCGCGTCGGCCTCCGGTCAGAAACTGCGGAAGTCAGCCGGCGTCGGGGGTGGCGGCGACGTCGGTGGCCGCCACGGTCTCCCCGGATTCCTCGTCGTCACCCTCGAACCACGTGCCACCGTCGATTACGGCTTCGGCGGCCCGTCGTAGCCGGAAGGCGTCGACGGGCTTGACCAACCAGCCGTCGGCGTCGCAGGTGCGAGCGAGGAACACGTCGGGATGCCGGTCGAGCAGCATGATCACGCCGGCATCAGGCAGGCGTCCGGCCTCCTGTTCGTGACGAACGGCCACCGCAGCGGCCATGCCTCCCATGTTGCCGATCTGGAGATCGATGATCACCAGGGCTGGTTCGATCTCCCGGCAGGCGGGAACCACGTCAACGCCGCGTCGCACCCGCAGGACGGTGGTCTCACTGCTGCCGAGGGCGGCGTCGACCTCGTCAAAGATCCAGTCGGCGTCGGTGGCGACGAGTACTTCAGTCACCTCGTCACGCTACCCCTTTGGGGTTGTCCTCCCCAAGGACAGGTGGCGATGCGTCCCGTTACGATCCTGAGGGCGGGGAGCTACCGCACCCACCTGAGGGGAGCTGACGTGCTCGACATCGAGATGAGCGACGCAGGGGGACACCTGGTGTGCCGGCCGGTCGGTGAGATCGATGCGTTCACCGTCCCAGCATTCCGTGAGGCGCTCGCCACGGTCGGACCGGATCGCCGCCTCATTATCGACCTCGGCGAGGTGCCGTTCATGGACTCAGCCGGTCTCGGGGCACTCATTGGTGGCATCCGCCGCATTCGTGAGATTGAGGGCGAGGTTGCTGTGGTGTGTAGCCGCCCGACACTCCTGCGCCTGCTCCACACCACGGGCTTTGACCGCATCGTTCCCGTCGTGGCCAACCTGACCGACGCGGTTGATGTCCTCGCCATCGCCGGCACTGACGATGACGCCGAGCAGTAAAGGCGGAGCGTTCAGCTTCCGGTAGTGAAAAGCCAGGTCCCCACGGTGGCGAGTCCATCGAGATCGTGGACGTCGTGGGCGAGGAACGGCACGCGCACCACTGGGGCCGGGGCCACCCTAGCGGTGAGACCTTCGAGATGGTGTTCCTCGGTGTCGGCCAGTGCCGCAAAGTCCGCCAGGTTCTCGAGTTGTCCGGCGAGCGCCGTGTCGATCGTTGAGGAGGCCATGGCCCGTAGTTCGGCGGCTGGGCGGTCGGTGAATCTCGGGTGGAGCCGATTGACGATCAGCGCCCGAATGCCGATGCCGCCTTCGGCGAGCCGCTCAGCGAAGTAGGTGGCCTCGCTCACCACGTCGGGCCGGGGGGCGGTGACGAGGACGAACGCCGTGGTGGGGTTGGTCAGCAGTTCGAGGACTCGTTGGGCCCGATCCTTGAATCCCTGCTCCATCCCGTCGAACGCCTGAAAAAACGTGATGGCGTCGGCGACGACGTCTCCGCCCACGACGCGCGAGACGGTGCGCAGGAATGCCTGGGTGGCGACCCCGACGGCCTTGACGATGCCCCGGGTCGGAGCCATGACGATCCGGTAGAGGCGGTGATCGAGGAACCGGGTCAGCCGGCGGGGAGCGTCGAGGAAATCGAGGGCGTTGCGGGTCGGGGGCGTGTCGACCACGACGAGATCGAAATCATGTTCCTCATGGAGTTCGTAGAGCTTCTCCATGGCCATGTATTCCTGGGTTCCCGACAGGGCCCCTGAGATGTTGCGGTAGAAGCGGTTGGTGAGGATGCGCTCGGCCTGACCGGGTTCGGTGGCGTGCTTGAGCACGAGATCATCGAAGGTCCCCTTGGTGTCGAGCATCAGCGCCCACAACTCGCCGGGCCAGTCCCCCTCGATCCGGCTGGGCGTGTTGGTCAGGCCTTCGAGTCCGAGTGCATCGGCGAGTCGTTTGGCGGGATCGATGGTGACCACCACCGTGCGCCGACCGGCCCGCGCTCCCTCCAGGGCGATGACCGCCGCCGTGGTGGTCTTGCCCACCCCTCCCGACCCGGTGCACACCACGATGCCGTGGTCCCGGACCAGGTGGCCGAGGTCGTTGGCTTCGGTGGTGGCACTCACGGGGCCGCCTCGTCGAGAGCAGGGAGTTGGGGCAGTTGACCGAGGAACTCTCGGGCGAGGTGGTCGATCTCCTGGGGGCCGATGTCGGTGGTGAAGAGATACGGCAACTGGATCTGGGGGAGTGGGAGCAGGTCGGCGAGCCGCTGCAACTGGGTGGCCTGGATGGCGCTGCGCTCCTGACGGAACGCGGCGGCGTGGCCCAACGCCTCGAGGAGTTGCAGGTCGAGAGGAGGCCCGTCGGATGAGACGCCCAGGGTCGGGTCGGTGTCGAGTCCTTCGACTTGGGGGTACACCCCGTTGACGACGACGGGTCCCAGGCTGACCCCGATGTCCTCTTCGAGGGCGTAGGCGGTCTGGACGAGTTCGTTGACCGGGGTCTCCTCAGGGAGGGTAACGAGCAGCACCTGACAGCGGGTTGGGTCGCTGAGCATGGCCAGAACCTCGGTGGCCTGGGTGTTGATGGGCCCGACGGCGACGGCGTCGAGCAGGCCCGCTGCGGAGCGCAGGAAGCTGATGGCATGCCCAGCGGCGGGAGCGTCGACCACGACGAGGTCGAATCGTCCGGAAACCTCAATTTGTTTGACCTTGCCGAGGATGAGGATGTCCTTGATGCCGGGTGCGGCAGTGGCGACCATGTCGAGGGCCCCCGAGCTGACGAGCCGTCGTGACACGCGGTTGAGGCCGTGGTCGGCGAGGTAGTCGAGTAGCGCATCGTCGGGGGTGAGGGTCCGCGCCGTCACATCCGCAGCGCCATCGGGACCTCCACCTCGGGCCAGAACCGCTTCGTCGTAGGTCAACTCGGGCTGGCCGAACATCTCCGACAGCCCGCTCTTGCCCTCAATCTCGACGATGAGGACCGTTCGGCCCGTCAGCGCCGCCGCCCGGGCGAGGGCGGCGGTCACCGTGGTTTTGCCCACGCCGCCTTTCCCGGCAACGATGACGACTCGAGAAGCCGCGAAGAATTGGCCAGAATCCACTCGTTCCCTTTCGGAAGGATGCCGTGCGAAGACTACCGATCGTCGGGCTGGGGCTCATCACTCTGTCGATCGTGCTGGGCTTGGTCGCACCGGTTTCGTCGGCCATGGCGGCGGGTTCGGCTGTCACCCAGCCGGTTGCCGATGTCGTCGAGGTCCTCAAGGTCGACGGCTTGTTGGATCCGGTCATGGGGGACTTCATCCTCGACTCCATCGCCGCCGCCGAGGCCGAGGGCGTGGTTGCTCTTGTGCTGCAGACCGACAGCGCCGGATCCGTGCTCAACGACGACGATCTCACTGCCCTCATCGATGCCGTCCGCACCGCCACGATCCCGATCTGGGTGTGGATTGGCCCGAGTGGCAGTGCCGCGCTCGGCGCCACGGCGTTGCTCGGCGGTCATGCTGACGGTTTCGCCATGGCTCCGGGGACCTCGTGGGGTCTCGACGGGGCAGTTGTTCCCTCGGCCCTGCTCGAAGGGGTTCGGCGCGAGGTTCCCTCCGGAATTGTTGAGTCCGACGGCGCACAGGTGGCGGGACCGAGCGAGATGGCGCCGACCATTGGTGACCTCATTGTCCGTCTCGAGGGGATGCAGACCCGTGAGGTCGAGGTGGATGGCGTGGTGCGACTCGAACCGGTCACTCCGGTGCGGTTCTCGCAGTTGCCCCTCCTGCAGTCGTTGTTGCACGCCGTGGCCTCTCCGGCGGTCGCCTACCTGCTGTTGACCGTGGGTCTGGCCTTGTTGATCTTCGAGCTGTTCACCGCTGGGGTGGGTGTTGCCGGTGGAGTGGCCGCCGGATCGCTGATTCTCGGGTGCTACGGCCTGGCCTACTTGCCCTTCCGCTGGTGGGCTCTCGCTCTCGTGGTGCTCAGCATGTTGGCGTTCTCGGTGGATGTGCAGACCGGTGTGCCGAGGGTGTGGACGGGCATCGGAATGGCGATGTACGTCGTGGGATCGTTGTGGCTCTTCGACGGGGTCTCGATGTCATGGATCACGTTGACGGTGGCGATCGTCGGGGTGTTCCTCACGTTCAGTTCCGGGATCCCCTCGATGATCCGAACCCGGTTCGCTACGCCGACCATTGGTCGCGAGTGGATGGTCGGGGAAATGGGACGCGCCGTGACGGCAGTGGCTCCCGATGGGGTGGTCCAGATCCGCCAGGCGCTGTGGCGGGCGACCACCAATCGGGCGACGCCCATCGACGAACTCGACGCCGTGCGCGTGGTCGGCATTGACGGGTTGGTGCTCGAAGTGGAGCCCGAGAAGGGTGGGGCCCGCGACTATCGGGACCGCTCACCCAAGTCTGATTGAGGGTCAATTCATGACAAATAACACGCGTGTTATTTGCATATTCGTCACCTTCTGACGACTGCATTACGGGCGAAGTGCCCCCTGACCTGCATATATGCGGTTTTCCGTCGCGTAATTGCAACACAAGTGACTCTTGTCTCCCCCTTGTCGACCGTTTACTGTTCGGCGCCGGGAGGAGTAGGTGCGATGAGTGTTCAGCGACTTGAGGAGACCTGGGAGCTCCGGGCGGCATGCCGTGGACCCCAGGCGGCGGTGTTCTTCCCGCCTTCGTATTCAGAGCGACGTGACGAGAAGTCCGAACGCGAACTGCGGGCCAAGGCCATCTGCTCTTCCTGCTCGGTCCAGCGAGACTGTTTGGAATACGCACTCTCCATCCGGGAGCCTCACGGCATCTGGGGAGGGATGAACGAACACGAGCGCCGCAATCTGCTGGCGCAACGAGGGTTGTAGGGGCCTATCGGAGTTGTTCGTTCGTCATCGGTGCGGGCCCTGGGGGGGGATCCTGCACCGACGGGGCTCATGGGTGGCGACATGGTGACCATGTCGCCGCCCATGGCCGCTCCGCCCGCCAGATTGGCTGTTGCGGAATCGTCATCCACATTGCAGTGATGTTGCGCTGAGGGCCGCCTGAGCGGGCCCGGGGGACCCCCGGTAGCATGGGGTGACCATGTGGCTGCTTCTCGTTCTGTTGCTCATCGTTCCCGTCGTTGAGCTCTACGTGATCGTTGCGGTCGCCGGATCCATTGGCCTCTTGCCCACGCTGGCCCTGCTCGTGGTCATCAGCGTGGCGGGCTCGTGGCTGGTCCGCCGGGAGGGGCTGGGTGTCTACCGTCGGTGCCGCCAGCTCTGGGCGAGTCGACAGAACCCCACCGATGACCTGCTCGACGGACTGCTGGTGCTCGTCGCCGGTCTCATGCTCCTGACCCCCGGGTTCGTCACCGACGCCCTCGGGCTGCTGCTGTTGATCCCGCCCCTGCGTCGAGTCGTGCGTTCCTCGGCCTTTGCCCCTCTGCGTCGTCGGCTCA
Organism: Acidimicrobiales bacterium; assembly: GCA_023261915.1. GTDB lineage: Bacteria > Actinomycetota > Acidimicrobiia > Acidimicrobiales > Acidimicrobilacustridaceae > M30B73. The sequence goes on from JALRFT010000283.1 coordinate 15,190, forward strand.
GCGTGCCTATCGGCGGGGCCACCTACGCAGCAGGGATGGCAGCGGACCATGTCGGTCGACGACGTCAGCGGGTCTACGTGGGTGAGGCGGTCTTGGTCGAGGAGCGGCCGCCGCCGTCGCTACCGACATCGTCGGGTACCGGGCCTCGTTCCCCGGTGGAGCCCTGACTGTGGCGTCGCGTCGAAGTACCCCGGTGGCTGCCGACGAGGGCACCGATGGTGAGGCCCCGGCACTCGAGGTCCTCGAGCCGGGGGTGGCTCGGGCTCTGAGCCCCATGGTGCGGCGCATCATTGCGCCCAACCCGGGTCCCATGACCGGGCCGGGCACCAACACCTACCTGATCGGTATCGACGAAGTGGTGGTGGTTGACCCAGGTCCCGAGGACGCATCGCACCTCGACGCCATTCTCGGGTGCGGCGGCGACCGGATTCGCTGGGTGGCACTCACCCATCACCACCCCGACCACGCCCCGGGTGCCAAGGCGCTGTGTGAGCGCACCGGCGCGGAACTGCTCGCCTACGGTCGCCGTGACATCGTTAAGCCCGACCGTCGACTGCGTGACGGTGACCTCATCGAGGCCACCGAGTTCCGCCTGCGGGCCGTGCACACCCCCGGCCACTGCGCTGACCACCTCTGCTACCTCCTCGAGGAGGAGCGGATGCTCCTGTCGGGAGACCACATCATGGAGGGTTCCACAGTGGTCATCCGGCCCCCCGACGGGGACATGGCCGACTACCTCGAGTCGTTGGCCAAGGTCCGCGCCTTGCGACTCCGCTCCATTGCTCCCGGTCACGGCCGGCTCATCGAGCGCCCCAACGACCTCATCGACTGGTACATCAGCCATCGGCTCGAACGGGAAGCCAAGGTCGTCGACGCCCTCTCCGCTGCCGGTACGGCCACCGTCGACCAACTGGTGCCTGCCGTTTACGCCGACGTGCCCGAGGCGCTCTACCCCGTGGCCCGCTTCAGCCTCCACGCCCACCTGCTGAAACTGGCCGGGGAAGGCCGCGCGACGGGCAAGACCCTGACCGGGAAGTGGTCGGCAGCCTGATTTCAGGCCCGTCCACACAAGCGCGTCCGGCGCCCACCCCCGGGTTCCACTGTCGCCTGTGGCCCGACCCCGCTAGCGTGAGCGGTCCGTGCACGTGCCCGAGGGGGTACGTCGAGCAGTTCAGGGGGTCGACATGGCCGAATACAAGATGCTGATCGATGGCGAGCTGGTGGGAGCGGCCTCAGGCGAGACCTTCGCCACCCACAACCCCGCCACGGGGGAAAAGATCGCCGACGTCCCCAAGGCCGATCGTTCCGATGCCGAGCGCGCCATTGCGGCCGCAAGGCGGGCCTTCGACGAGGGACCGTGGCCCCAGACTCCGGCCAAGGAGCGAGCCGAGACCCTTCGGGCCATCGCCCAGTTGATCGCCGACAACTCCGCCGAGCTTTCCGAGATCGAGAGCCGCGACGGTGGTGGCACCATCCGCAAAGCCATGCTCGCTGACATTCCCGGCGCCCAGAGTGCCTTTGAGTGGTTCGCCCAGATGGCCGAGACCCAGCCCGACCGTATCGATCTTGAGGGTTCACCGTTCCCGGCGTCGAACAACTACGTGCTGTTCGAACCACTCGGCGTGTGTACGGGCATCATTCCCTGGAACTTCCCGTTCATCATGGCGTCGTGGAAGATCGCCCCGGCGCTCGCCGCGGGCAACACGTCGGTGCTCAAGCCGGCCTCCTTCACTTCGCTGAGCGCCCTTCGGCTGGCTGAACTCATTGCCGAAGCTGACCTGCTGCCGCCCGGTGTGCTCAACGTCGTGTCCGGCCCCGGTGGCACCGTCGGCGAGGAACTCGCCGCCAACCCCATGGTCGACAAGACCGCTTTCACCGGGTCTACCGAGGTGGGCCGTCGCATCATGCAGTTGGCCTCGGGCACGGTGAAGCCGGTGACCCTTGAGCTCGGTGGCAAGTCGGCCAACATCGTCCTCGATGACGCCGACCCGGCTGCGGTCGCCATGAGCGCCGTGTTCGCCTGCTACATGAACTCGGGCCAGACCTGTCAGGCGCACACCCGTCTGCTGGTGCCGCAGTCGCGGGCGCAGGAGTACATCGACGCCGTGGTCGAGGAGGTCGAGAAGGTGCGTCTGGTCGATCCGGCCGCCGACGAGCCCGACATCTTCCACGCGCTCGGCCCACTGGCGTCGAGCGCCCAGCAGCAGCGGGTGCGCGGCTACATCCAGCAGGGCATCGACGAGGGCGCGTCGCTGCTCACCGGCGGACCCGAGCAGCCCGAGGACTTCCCGACCGGCTTCTACGTGAAGCCCACGGTGTTCGCCGACGTGACCCCCGACATGACGATCGCCCGTGAGGAGATCTTCGGTCCGGTCCTGTCGATCCTCACCTACACCGACGACGACGATGCCGTGCGCCTCGCCCACGACTCGCTCTACGGCCTCCACGGCGGCGTCCAGTCGTCGGACCCCGAGCGGGCCATGGCCGTCGCCCGTCGGATGCGGACCGGCCAGGTCGACATCAACGGC
>JALRFT010000025.1 GCA_023261915.1 Acidimicrobiales bacterium
AGGAACGGGCCAGTGAGTTCCTGGTCGTCGAGGTAGGCGACGATGTCGGCGTCGAGGCCGCTCAGTGGACGCAGTTCATCCACCCAGTGGGGGTTGGGCAGGAAGCGACAGTCGAGGACCATGTCCGCATCCATGGGCAGACCGTGCTTGAACCCGAACGAGGTGACGGTGATCTGCATCGTCTGGTCCGACTCGTCGGCGAAGAGGTCACGGACCCGGTCCCGAAGCTGGTGGACGTTCAGGTCGCTCGTGTCGACCACGACATCGGCACGGGCCTTCACCGCAGCCAGCAGCAACCGTTCGGACTCAATGGCCGACGTCAGACTGATGCCGTCCGACAGGGGATGACGGCGCCGGCTCGCCTCGTATCGCCGCACCAGAACATCGGTAGCGGCGTCGAGGAACAGCACCCGGACCCGTTCGGCGACAGGAACGAGATCGTTGACCGCCGGGAGCACCTCTTCCTGAAACGGTCCAGGCCCCACCACCAGCGCCACCCGGCGGACCTGGGACCCGGGAGCGTCGCCGAGTTCAGCCACCTGTGACATCAGGTTCGGCGGCAGGTTGTCGATCACATACCAGCCGAGATCCTCAAGGGTGTTCGCAGCCGCCGACCGGCCAGCGCCCGACAACCCGGTGACGACAACGAACTCTGACATCGGGCGCAGTCTACGGCCGGTTCTCCTGCGAGCCGGGATACCGGAGTCAGGGGCGTCGCAGTGAGAGTGCCAGCAGTCGGGGGATGTGACGGGCGGACGCATAGCCCGGCGCTGCCGCGAGGAACCCGGGCGGCGGCGCCGGCTCCTCCACGTGTTCAAGCATCAACCCGGCGTCAGCAAGCGCGTTGAGGTAGGTGCCGAGCGGGCGGTGCACGAATCGGATGTGGACCCCCTTGGCCACCTCTTCGACAATCTCGGCCGGTTGCAGGTACTCCCCGATCTGCCAGTACTGCTCGGGTGGGTCGACGAGATGATCGTCCACCCAGCCACTCCCCGGCGTCTGCAGCAGAGGATGGTTCAACATGAGAAGCAACCGTCCCCCGGGAGCCAGCACCCGGTTGATCTCGCCGATGGCGGCCTCGATGACGTCGAGGTGTTCGAAGACGAGACAGACCACGGCTCCATCTACGGTTCCGTCAGCGAGCGGCAGTCGTTCGGCATCTCCCCGCAGGTACTGCGGCCCACCGGCGCGGCGTTGAGCGGCCGCAAGTTGTCCGCGCGACGGATCAACCCCCACCACCGACGACGCGCCGGCAGCCATGAGCGTTCGAGCGACCTGGCCCTCCCCGCAACCGACCTCACAGATGCGGTCCCCCGGCCGAACCCATGCCGCCACCATGGGCAGGATCTGCTCTTCATATTCGGGGTCCACTCCGTCGGTGAAGTGGTCCTGCCACCATCGGGCGTGGTCCTCCCAAAGTTGGCGACCCCGTCGCCTCTCGTCTCCACCGGCTGTGGACTCAGGCACGCTCGCCCCCATCGGGGTGCAACGCCGACCAAACGTTGTCAGCGACCGACTCGGGCAGCCAGGTCAGGGTCGCCAGATCTTCCCGGGTGGCCGACTGGACGGCGCGCACCCCGCCCAGGGAGGTCACGAGCCGCTTACGGCGGGCCGGACCGAGTCCGGCGATGTCGTCGAGCACCGACCGGGTCATGCGTTTGCCGCGCAAGGACCGGTGGTAGGTGATGGCGAACCGATGGGCCTCGTCCCGGACCCGCTGGAGCAAGTAGAGCGCATCAGATCCCCGGGGCACCCGCACGGGTTCCGACGACCCCGGTACGAACACTTCTTCAAACCGTTTGGCGAGAGACGCCACCGGAATCTCATCGCGCAGGCCGAGTTTGTCGAGTACCGCCGTGGCGGCCCCGAGTTGGGGCAACCCGCCGTCAACGAGCAGTAACTGGGGCGGGTAGGCGAAGCGACCCCGCTGATCCACCGGCACCTCACGATCCCGGAGGTAGGCCTCAAAGCGGCGGGTGAGAACCTCTGACATCGCCGCCACGTCGTTGTTCCCATCGACGTCTCGGACCTTGAACCGCCGGTACTCCCCCGGCCGGGGCAGACCGTCCTCCAGTACGACCATTGATCCGACGTAGTCGGTCCCCTGCATGTGGCTCATGTCGAAACACTCGATACGCAGCGGGGCGGCGGGGAGCTCGAGGGCCTGCTGGAGGTCGTTGAGGGCTCGGGCCCGACTGTTGTGATCAGCGGCGCGTCGCAAACGATGACGGTTGAACTCCTCGGAAGCGTTTCGAGCCACGAGTTCGGCGAGGGAACGCTTGTCGCCCCGCTGGGCCACCCGGATGCGCACCCGACTTCCACGCCCGGCACTCAAGAAAGCCTCGAGGACCTCATGGTCGGCGGGCACATGGGGTACGAGGACCTCTCGGGGGATCCCGAGGGGCGGATCATCGGCGTAGAGCTCGCCGACAACCCGAGCGACCATGCCGGCTTCGTCGAGATCCTCCACGTTGTCAACGACGAAGCCCTTGTGCCCGACCACCCGGCCACGTCGGACGTAGAGCACCTGCACGGCCGATTCGAGGTTGTCCCCGGCCATGCCCACGAGGTCGAGATCGTCATCTCGGTCAACGACCATCTGCTGTCGTTCCACCACCGACGAGACACTCTCGATGCGGTCCCGGATGCGGGCGGCCGCCTCAAAGTCGAGCGCATCCGACGCTGTCACCATTTCGGTGGTGAGTCGATCGATGACGGGCTGGGTGTCCCCGTCGAGGAACCCGATCAACTCGGTGACGAGCTCGCCATAACGCTCGGGAGTGACCGCCCCCACGCACGGTCCAGCACATTTGTCGATGTGGAAGAGCAGGCACGGCTTGCCAAGACGTTCGTGACGGCGCAGTTTGGCATCGCTGCAGGTCCGCACCGGAAACGTGCGCACCAGCACGTCCAACGTCTGACGGATGGCCTGGGCGTTGGCGAAGGGCCCGAAGTACCGGACGCCCTTGGTGCGACTCCCCCGCATCACCATGGCCCGCGGCCACTCGTCGGCGACGGTGACAGCCAGCAACGGGTAGCTCTTGTCGTCGCGCAACCGGACGTTGAAGCGAGGCTGATGGGCCTTGATCAGGCTGTACTCGAGCATCAGGGCTTCGAGTTCGTTGCGCACCTCGATCCAGGTGACCGACTCGGCCATAGCGACCATCTGGGCCGTGCGGGGAGCAAGGGCCCGAGGATTCTGAAAGTACGACGAGAGGCGGGACCGCAGGCTCTTGGCCTTGCCGACGTAGATCACCCGACCATCGGCGTCACAGAACTGATACGAACCAGGTGAATCGGGAATGGTGCCGGCTGGCGGGCGTCGAACCACGCCGACATCGTACGACCACGGCGTGAG
>JALRFT010000256.1 GCA_023261915.1 Acidimicrobiales bacterium
GTGGCGATGCGAGCGTCGCGGTCCCGGTAGGCGGGGTTGATGCGTTCGCGGGCAGCGAGGAACTCCCACGGCTGACGGCCTTCGGGGTTGCCCCGGAAGTAGTCGTGGAGCGCACCCGCTGGGGCCACCGGGTCGAACGTCGGGTTGACCACCCCCCGGAATACACGGCCACCTACGACCTGGTACTGACGGCCATCAATGTCGCACCACTGCACACAGCGGGGACCGAGCGCCGGGTCGAGGTGTCGCGTGAAGGCATCGAGCGCCTCGTAGTAGTGGTTGTCACAATCAAAGGGTCGGTAGCCGAGTTCGGCCACCACAGACTGCGCATCTCCGGCCATGTCATCTCCCTGGTTTCTGAATCTGACGCTACGTTAGATCTTCGGCGGCGACACAGGCGAGGGCGGCGCACTGTGGTATTCGGTGGGCCCAGCCAGCGGATCGGGGGGTGACATGCAGCACATCGGGACCACCATGGCGGCATCCGAGCCGCAGTGGCCGAAACGGCCCAGTGCCCCAGCGGGAGCGCCCAATGTGGTGGTGATTCTCGTCGACGACGTCGGTTACGCCGACCTCGGATGTCAGGGCTCGGAGATCCCCACCCCCAACCTCGACCGACTGGCCGTCGAGGGGGTGCAGTTCACCAACTTCCACTCCACCCCCATGTGCTCCCCAACCCGCGCCGCCCTGCTGACAGGCCTGCTCCCCCATCGGGCCGGTGTGGGGCACGTCGCCCAGGACGACCCCGGATTCCCCGGGTATCGCGCCGAACTCGGCGACGACGTCGTGACCATGGCCGAGGCGCTGCGCGACGCCGGGTGGGCCACCTTCGGCGTCGGCAAATGGCACCTGTGTCGCGATGCCGACACGTCCGCCGCCGGTCCGATGCATTCGTGGCCCTGCCAACGAGGCTTTGAACGCTTCTACGGCATCCTCGACGCCTTCACCAACCTTCACCACCCCCACCAACTCGTCGCCGATAACACCCATCTCGACATCGACACCTATCCCGACGGGTACCACCTCACCGACGACCTGACCCAGACCGCCATCACCATGGTCCGCCAGCGCCACGCCGTGCGACCCGACCAACCCTTCTTCCTCTACCTCGCCCACCCCGCCGCCCACGCGCCACTCCACGCCCGGGCCGAGGACATGGAACGTTTCGCCTCGGTCTACGACTGTGGCTGGGACGAGATCCGGGCCCGTCGCCACGCCCGCCAGGTTGAACTCGGCGTCGTGGCCCCCGATGCTGTTCTGGCGCCGCGCAACACCGAGCCGGGCGATGAGGTGGAGGCATGGGACGACCTTGACACCGACTCCCGCCGACTGTTCGCCACTTACATGGCTGCGTACGCCGCCATGGTCTCCCACCTCGACCGCAGCGTCGGTGAGGTGCGGGCTGCGCTCGAGGAACTCGGCGAATGGGACAACACCGTGGTGGTGTTCATGTCCGACAACGGCGCCAGTCGCGAGGGAGAAGCGACGGGCACGACCAACTACTACAACCATCTCGCCACCCAGGTCGGTGCAGCGGCTGCCGACCTCACGCAGGACCTCGCCCGCATCGACCTCATCGGCGGTCCGCAGACCATGAGCCACTACCCGCGCGGATGGGCCATGGCGTCCAACACCCCATTCCGCCTCTACAAGCGCAACACCCACGCCGGCGGCCACCAGGTGCCCTGCATCATCCACGTCGGCAGTGACGTCGCTGACCGCCACACGACCGCTGCCGGGTTGCGGCGGCAGTACGCCCACTGCACCGATCTGTGGCCGACCATCGCCGAGCTCACCGGAGTCCCCCAGCCAAGCCAACGCAACGGCCGGGCCACCCGCACGCCCGACGGCGTGCCGCTCACCGGGGTGCTCGCCGACGCCGCCCACCCCGAGGTCCGCACCGAACAGCTCTACGAACTCGCCGGTCACCGAGGCCTCTACCAACAAGGCTGGGAGGTGGTGACCCGACGCCGCGGCCCGGGTCCGTTCCACGACGGCGAGTGGGAGCTCTACCACCTCGCCGTTGACCCCACCGAGACACGGGACCTGGCCAGTGACGAGCCCGACCGGGTCGGCCAGCTCGCGGCGCGTTGGGATGAGCTTGCCCGCTCCGGTGACGTGTTCCCGCTCGATGAGGGAAGTCAGTGGCGATGGATCGTGCGACGACCTGAGGACAAGGTGCATGAACAACCCCTCACGCTGTTTCCGGGCACACCGAGCCTCGATCACTGGCGGAGTTCCCGACTCGTGTGGCAGCGCACCTGCGACATCGGAATCGACCTTGATCACCAAGCCGGAGACGAAGGGGTACTGGTCTCCCACGGCGACCAGGGAGGGGGCTACGTCGTATGGGTGGCCGACGGCGAGGTGTTCGCCGCCTTCAACGACGGCCACGGACACCTCCACGTGCTCCCCGGCGGAGAGGTTCCTGTCGGAACTCTCACCGTCGAGTTGCGCATCGAGGCCCCCGGGCGTTGGCGGACGAATCTGGCACTACTGGTCGAGGGCACCGAGCGGGCCCGGGTCGATGACCTCCCCATGCTGTTCCCCCTCGCCCCGTTCGAAGGCATCTCGGTGGGGCGCGACCCGCGCTCGCCCGTGCATTGGGACCTGCACCGGGCCCACGGTTCCTACCCGTTCACCGGCACCTTGCACCGGGTGCGCTACACCCCGGGCGAACCCGCTCCCGACCACCCCGAGTCGTTCCTCGACCTGACCCGTCAGATCGGCCAGTCCTACGAGTGATCGTCAGACGCGTTCGATGATGGTGACATTGGCCTGACCGCCACCTTCACACATCGTCTGCAACCCAAAGCGTCCACCCGTGCGCTCGAGTTCGTGCAGGAGAGTGGTCATCAGCCGGGCGCCGGTGGCGCCGAGCGGGTGACCGAGCGCAATGGCCCCTCCGTTTACGTTTACCCGGGCAGGGTCAAAGCCGGTTTCTTTCAACCACGCCAGCACCACCGGAGCGAACGCCTCGTTGATCTCGACGAGGTCGATGTCGTCGGGCGTGAGGCCGGTGCGTTCGAGCGCCCGCGTGGTCGCCGGGATGGGGGCCGAGAGCATCATGATCGGGTCGTCAGCCATGACGCTGAGATGATGGATGCGCGCCCGGGGCGTGAGGTTGTGGGTGGCGAGAGCGTCATCGTTGGCGATGAGCAGGGCGGCCGAGGCATCCGAGATCTGGCTGGCGACCGCTGCGGTCATACGGCCGTTCTCAACGAGAGTGCGCAAGGACCGAATCTTGTCCCAATCGGGCTGGCGAGGACCCTCGTCGTGATCGAGACCGTTGGTCGGCACGATCTCCGCTTCGAAACGACCTTCGGCACGGGCGCGCAGCGCCCGCTCATGGGACTCCACGGCAAACGCTTCCATCTCGTCACGCGAGATGTCCCACCGTGTGGCCATCGACTCGGCACCGAGAAACTGGTCGACCGCACCAGGGCCGTAGCGCTCCACCCAACCGGCCGAACCGGTGAACGGGTCGTCGTAGCCGTAGGCCTGCCCAGCCATCATGGCTGACGAGATCGGAATGCTCGACATCTGCTGGACCCCGCCGGCCACCACCAGATCCATCGTCCCGCTCATCACAGCCTGGGCTGCGAAGTGCACGGCCTGCTGGCCCGACCCGCACTGACGGTCCACCGTGGTGCCGGGCACATGTTCAGGCATGCCGGCCACCAGCCAGCAGGTCCGGGCGATGCAGCCGGCCTGACCACCAATGGAGTCCACGTTGCCGAACACGACGTCGTCTACGGCGGCGGGATCGACCCCGGTGCGACTCATGAGGGCCGAGATGCTCGCCGCACCGAGATCGGCGGGGTGCATGTCCGACAGTCCCCCACCCCGACGGCCCACCGGGGTGCGGACGGCATCGACGATCCACGCCGACGAGACAGAACCAGACGCCATCAGAGTGTTCCTTTCACACGGGTTACGGGTCTCAGATTCCGACCACGACCGATGAGCCGTGACCGAACAGACCTTGGTTGGCCGTGACCCCGACCCGGGCGCCCTCGACCTGGCGGCCACTCGCCTGACCGCGGACCTGCCACGTCAGCTCACACACCTGGGCGATGGCTTGGGCGGGGATGGCTTCCCCGAACGAGGCGAGGCCCCCCGAAGCGTTGACGGGGACACGACCACCGAGCGCCGTGGCGCCCGAGCGCAGCAGTTCCTCGGCCCCGCCGACCGCACACAACCCGAGGTGCTCGTACCAGTCGAGTTCCATGGCCGTCGAGAGGTCGTACACCTCGGCGAGATCGACGTCATCGGGACCAATGCCCGCCTCCTCGTAGGCCCGATGCACGACCGACGCCTTGAACCCGAGCGCCGGAGGGGCGACGACGGCGTGGGAGTCAGTGGCGAAGTCGGGGAGCTCGAGGAAGGTCTGGGGGTAGGTGGGCGTGGCCGTGCTCACCGCTCGGACTCGGGCCACACCATCGAGTGATCCGAGGTGCCGCCGGGCGAAGTCGGCACTCGTCACAACGAGGGCTGCCGCCCCATCGGAGGTGGCACAGATATCGAGGAGGCGCAACGGGTCCGACACGATGGGACTCGAGACCACCTCCTCAATGGCCACCTCCTTGCGATACCGGGCGTTGGGATTGGCGAGGCCGTGACGGGCATTCTTCACCTTGACCATGGCGAAGTCCTCCGCCGTTGCCCCCCACAGATCCATGCGGCGACGCGCCGCTAGCGCGAAGTAGACGGGATTGGTGGCACCCAGCAGATGGAAACGCAGCCAGTCCGGATCGTCACGGCGCTCCCCGCCAACGGGAGCGAAGAAACCTTTGGGCGTGGTGTCGGCCCCGATGACGAGGGCGACGTCGCAGAACCCGGCGAGGATATTGGCCCGCGCCGCCTGGAGAGCTTGGGCCCCCGAGGCACATGCGGCGTAGCTCGAGGACACGGTCACTCCGGTCCAGCCGAGTTTCTGGGCGAACGTCGACCCGGCCACGAAACCGGGGTAGCCGTTGCGGATGGTCTCGGCTCCGGCGACATGCTGGATGTCAGTCCACGCCAGGCCGGCGTCCGCGAGGGCGGCGCGGGCCGCCACCATCCCGTACTCGGTGAAGTCACGACCCCACTTGCCCCACGGATGCATTCCCACCCCGAGGATCGCAACGTCGTCACCCGACATCAGCGTCCCTCCCCACCGACGGGTTCCCACACCCAGATGAGACGGTCGACGCCATCGTCATCAGTGAAGAGAACGTCCACCCCGAGCCGCATCGACATTCCGACGCGCAGGTCGGCGGCGCGCACGCCGCGGGCGGCCTGACCGAGCACCACCATGCCTTCACGCTCCAATTCGACGGCCGCCAAGGCGTAGGGCTCAAACGGGTCGGCGGCCACGTAGGGCGGGGGCGGGGCGTAGTGGTTCTCGGCGAAGCTCCACAGCGTTCCGGTTGCCGAGAATTCCACCGGTTCGAGAGTGTCGGAATCACACGACGGGTTGGGACACGCGCCGTTGCGGGGCGGGAAGGCGTAGGTACCGCAGGCCCCGCATTGCGAACCGATCAGTCGGGGTCCGCCGTCGGCACCGGGGCCTCCGAGGGTGAACCACCCGTCGATGGCTGGCTCGGCCGGGCCTGTTGCTGCGGCCCTGTCACCGCCCGAATCTGACACGCCGTCAGGTTAGACGACACCCGTGTACGCTCCTGCGCCCATGGACTTGCGCTACTCCGACGAGCAACAGGCGTTCCGTTCCGAGGCGCGCCAATGGCTTCAGGCCAACGTCCCTTCTGCTCCGCTGCCGAGTTTCGACACGGCCGAAGGCTTCGAGGCCCACCGCCAGTGGGAGCGCACCCTCCACGACGGTCGCTGGTCGGCCGTGAGCTGGCCCACCGAGTTCGGCGGCCGGGGGGCGGGCTACATCGAATGGTTGATCTTCGAAGAGGAGTACTGGCGCAGTGGCGCACCGGGTCGGGTGAACCAGAACGGCATCTTCCTGTTGGGTCCCACCATCATGGAGGTCGGCACCGACGACCAAAAGGCACGTTTCTTGCCCACCATGGCCTCGAGCGAGATCGTGTGGGCACAGGCCTGGAGCGAACCCGACGCCGGCAGCGACATGGCCGCCATCAGTTCCCGGGCCACGCTCGACGGCGACCACTGGGTCGTCAACGGTTCGAAGATCTGGGCCAGCCGGGCGGCGTTCGCCGACTGGTGCTTCGGAATGTTCCGCACCGACCCCGAGGCCCAGCGCCACCGCGGACTGACGTTCATCTTGTGTCCCCTCGACGCACCCGGGATCACCGTTCGCCCCATCGCCCAACTCGACGGCGAGCCCGGCTTCGCCGAGATCTTCTTCGATGACGTGCGCGTCCCCGTCGACTGCACTCTCGGGGAGGTCAACGGCGGTTGGCGGGTGGCGATGGCCACCGCCGGTTTTGAACGAGGTGTGAGTCTGCGCAGCCCGGCCCGCTTCACCACCGCGGCGGATCGGCTCGTGGCGTTGTGGCGACTGCACGCCGACCCGGCCGACACTGCCCTGGCGGACGCCGTGACAGATCTGTGGATCCGGGCGCAGGGCTACCAGCTGCACACGTACCGCACCGTCACCGACATCGGGGATGGCAAACCCATCGGCGCCGAAGCCAGTCTGAACAAGGTGTTCTGGTCCGAACTCGATCTCGAGATCCACGAACTCGCCATGCGTCTGTTGGGGAGCCACGCCGAACTGGCGGGTGCCGACGGGTCGGCAGCGTGGGTCAAAGGGTTCTTGTTCTCACTGTCAGGGCCGATCTACGCCGGTACCAACGAAATCCAGCGCAACATCATCGCCGACCGGGTCCTCGACCTGCCCCGGGGGGTGT
>JALRFT010000258.1 GCA_023261915.1 Acidimicrobiales bacterium
ACCAACGTCAGCAGGTCCTCGAGCGCCGACTGATGCAGGCCTACATGTATCCGCGAACCGACACACTGTCCGCCGTGTTCGCTGCTGATGACCTGACCGAGGCGGAGCGGCGTCGGGTGTTCGCCGACAACATCGCCGCCGATGATCGTCGGATCCTCGCTGAGCGCCAAAGCGCAGCCATCGAACTGGCGAGACTCGAAGTTGAGGTGCAGGCCAGCGCCGACGCCCTCGAGGCGCGGGTGGCCCAACAGGCGGCAGACCTTGAGTCACTGCGGGCGGCGCGAGCCCGTGCCGACGAGGTGGCGACGGCCCTGGCGGACCGTATCGATACGTTCCAGGCGGAGGCCGACGGTCTGGCGGCGTCGGAAGCCGACCTGATGGCGCTGATCTCCCAGCGCCAGGCAGCGGCGACCACGACCACGACGACCCCCCCGGTGACTGAGCCGCCCGACCCCGATGACCCCAATCCTCCAACCACGACCACGCCACCAGCACCGGGTGGTCCACTCGTGTGGCCCACCCAGGGGGTTCTGACGTCGCCTTACGGCTGGCGCTGGGGCACCATGCACCGGGGTATCGACATCGGGGCCCCGTCGGGCACTCCCATCTACGCCGCCGCCGGCGGGACCGTGTTCTATGCGGGTTGGATGGGCGGCTACGGCAACCTCATCCTCATCGACCACGGTGACGGTCGGGTCACCGCCTACGCCCACCAGTCGTCGCTCGCCGTATCGGGAGGCTCGGTGGGCCGGGGACAGTTGATTGGGTACGTGGGCAGCACCGGTGACTCCACTGGCCCCCACCTCCACTTCGAGTTGCGCCTCGACGGCTCGGCCGTCGACCCATTGCCCTACCTGTCGTGAACGGCGTCGCCGTCCGCTGGTGTCGGCCGGTAGGGTTGGGGATGTCGGAGCGTGATGCTCCGACCGGTGTCCCAGACGGTCACGGTGTCCGCCACGGGCTCCGTATCTGGTCGCCGGGGCCCGAGGCCTCGCAACTTCGAAAGGGTGATCCCCACGCCTGACAACGGTGAGCCGGACGACGGTCGAGTGACCCACGACGTGGTGATCATCGGAGGTGGGCCCGGCGGGTACGCCGCGGCGCTGTACGGGGCAGCCTCCGGACTCAATGTGGGGTTGATCGAGAAGGCCAAGATCGGCGGTACGTGTCTGCACGTCGGCTGTATCCCGGCCAAGGAACTCCTCGAGACGGCCTCGGTATTCCGCACGGTGAGTGAGGCCGCGCAGTTCGGCATTACGACGTCGGCACCCAAGGTCGACTGGTCGGTCACCATCGATCGTAAGCAGCAGGTCATCGACAATCTTGCGTCAGGCCTTACCTCCCTGCTCAAGGGTCGCAAGGTCACCGTTTATGACGGATTGGGAACGCTGCAGTCGGATCACACCGTGGTGGTGAGCGGAGGTTCCTCGCCCGAGGTCACCCTCGGGGCTGACGCCGTCATCGTGGCAACGGGGTCCGTGCCGAGGACCCTGCCGGGTTTTGAGGTCGACGGCAGCCTCGTCGTGACCTCTGACGAATTTCTCTCCATGTCCACCCTGCCCAAGACGGCGGCGGTGGTCGGTGGCGGGGCCATTGGCTGTGAGTTCGCCTCAACCATGTCGGACATGGGTACCTCGGTCACGATCCTCGAGGCCCTCCCCAAGATCCTCCCCGGTTGTGACAGCGACGTGACCCGGGTGGTGGAGCGCTCGTTTTCCAAGCGTGGCATCGATATCCGCACCGGGACGAGGGTCAACGGGCATACCCCGGGCAAAAAGGGTGGTACCGCCGTGCACATCGACGGGTCCGACGACCTGGTCGTGGACCTCGTGGTGATGGCGGTAGGTCGGCGTCCGAATACCGAGGGCGCCGGACTTGCCGACGCCGGTGTAGCAACGGATGAGCGGGGCTTCGTCGTGGTTGACGACCACTGCCGGACGACGGCGGATGGTGTCTGGGCGGTGGGCGACGTGATTGACACCCCGGCGCTCGCCCACATCGGGTTCGCCGAGGGGATGCTCGCCATTCGCGACATTCTGGGTGAGTCGGTGCTGCCCATTGACCACGGCCGGGTGCCGTGGTGCATCTACTGCCATCCTGAGGTGGCCTTTGCGGGTCACTCCGAACAGTCGGCCAAGGACGCCGGTCTCGATGTGGTTGCCTCCAAGCATCGGTATTCCAGCAACGGTCGTGCCCAGATCGTCGGGGACACCGATGGCTTGGTGAAGGTCATCGCCCTCAAGCGACCTGACGGCACCGCAGGCCAGATTGTCGGGGTCCACATGGTGGGGCCGTGGGTGACCGAGCAACTCGGTCAGGCCTACCTGGCAGTGAACTGGGAAGCGAGCGTGGACGAGGTCGCCGCCTTCATCCAGCCCCATCCGACCCTCAGCGAGTTGTTCGGCGAAACTGTTCTGTCCCTCACCGGCCGCAGCCTGCACGGCTGAGCCCATCCACTACACGGAGAAGCGAGACCATGTCGACGACCGAGGTCACGATGCCCCAGCTCGGCGAGTCCGTCACCGAGGGCACCATCACTCGGTGGTTCAAGGCGGTGGGCGATGCCGTCGCCATGGACGAGGTGCTCTTCGAGGTCTCAACCGACAAAGTCGATTCCGAGGTGCCCTCCCCGGTGGCCGGTTTCCTCACCGAAATCCGTGCGCCCGAAGGTGACACGGTCGAAGTCGGGGCAGTGATCGCAGTCGTTGGCGACGCCGCTCCCGTGGCCGCCGCCGCTCCATCCCCGCCCGAACCGCAGGCTGCGCCACCTCCTCCGCCACCCGCTGCGGCCCCCACACCGGCGCCATCAACGCCGGCCGGGGCCCGCCCGTCGGTGGCGTCCCCGCTGGTTCGCAAGCTGGCCGAAGGTGCGGGCGTTGACCTGTCGCGGGTGACCGCCACGGGGGCGGGCGGTCGGGTTACCCGAGCGGACGTCGAGGCAGCCATTGCCGCTCGCGGATCACGCCGTGGACATGTTCCCGCCGCTCGTCGTACCGCCGGCACCGGGTCGCTGCGGGCCGATCGCCCCCGGCCTCAGCCGCGGTCAGGGACTGGGGACACGGTCGAGAAGTTCAACAACATCCGCCGCCGGACTGCCGAGCACATGATGGCCTCCAAGGCGGCGTCGGCCCATGCCATGACCGCCGTAGAGGTGGACTACGAAGCCGTTGAGCGGGTGCGGGCGGAGCGGGGCGAGACATGGTTCGCCGAGGAGGGTTTCAGCCTGACCTACCTGCCGTTCATCTCCCGAGCAGTCGTGCTGGCCCTCGCCGACTTCCCCCACATCAACTCGAGCGTCGGTGACGGTGAGTTGGTCGTGCACAACTACGTGAACCTGTCGATGATGGTCGACATGAACTTCGAGGGAGCCTTGGCGCCGGTGGTCCACGATGCCGACAACCTGACCGTGCGCGATCTGGCACGCGCCGAGCATGATCTCGCCGACCGGGCCCGTTCCATGGCGCTCTCAGCCGATGACATCAGTGGCGGGACGTTCACCATCTCCAACTCGGGGTCGTTCGGCACCCACCTCATGATTCCGATCATTAATCAGCCGCAGGTGGCGGTCCTGAGCACCGACGGCATCAGCCGCCGGCCGGTGGTGGTCACCGCGGCCGACGGGTCAGAGGGCATCGCCATCCACTCCGTGGGCCTGCTGGCAATGTCGTGGGACCACCGGGCCTTCGATGGCGCCTATGCCGCCGGCTTCCTCGCCGAGGTGCGTGAGATCATCGAGACCAGGGACTGGGACGCCGAGTTGTGAGCCCATCCGGCCCGACCCTGCGGATTCGCTGGCTGGGCCGGACCAACTACGACGACACGCTCGCTCTCCAGCACGGCCTGCTTGAGCGCGGACGGGACGACTGGCTGCTCCTGTGTGAACACCACGACGTGTACACCCTGGGACGCCGGACGGATCCGGCCAACCTGTTGACGGGGGTGACCACCTCGGGAGCGGCGGTGGTGTCCGTGGACCGGGGCGGTGACGTGACCTACCACGGTCCGGGCCAACTCGTTGGCTATCCCATCCGGACCTTGCCCACCCGCAACGGCCGGCGCGTCGAGGACGGCGGCGTCGTTGACACCCGCGAGTGGGTGGACCAGATCGAGCAGTTACTGATCGACGCCCTCGTGCAACTGGGCCTTGGGGACGTCGGTCGTGTCCCGAACTGCCCCGGGGTGTGGGTGGCGCCGGAAAGCCTTCGACCGCGCAAGATCGCCGCCATTGGTGTGCGCATCAGTCGGGGCCGGAGCATGCACGGATTCGCTCTCAACGTCGATCCGGACATGAGCATGTTCGCCAACATCGTGCCCTGCGGAATCGCCGACCGACCGGTGACGTCCCTTGCGGCCGAAGGTCTCGATGTCGAGATGCGACGCGTCGTGGATGTCGTGGCCAGCCTGACTGCGCAACGGTGGGCGGTCGGGGAGTGCGAACGGGCCGACGTGGTGTGGCGAGTGCGCAGCGAGGATCTTTCAGCCTTCACTCGGGGGGAGGGCCCCGGTGCCCCAGTTGCCCCTGATGAGCACCGGCAGACCGCAGCGCACTCTCACCAGGGGTCGGTAACGGTTGCGCTGGGATCGAGGCCCGACGCCACGGCGCGGCGTCGACGCCGTTTGGACGAGGCCGGTGTTGCAAACACCGTGCCCCTCGGGGAACGCAAGCCTGAGTGGTTGCGGGCCCCTGTCGTAATGGGCGACGCCTACCGGGACCTGCGGAGACGATTGCGGGAACTCGACCTCGTCACGGTCTGCGAGGAGGCGGGATGTCCCAACATCTACGACTGCTGGGCGGATGGCACGGCGACGTTCATGATCAACGGCGAGCGATGCACTCGGGCCTGCGGCTTCTGTCTCGTTGACACCAGACTGCCCACGGCGCCGGACCGGATGGAACCCGAGCGGGTGGCCGAGGCGGTAGACCAACTGGGCCTGAGCTTCGCAGTGGTCACTGCGGTCGCCCGCGATGATCTGGCGGATGGCGGTGCCGAACAGTTCGCCAGCACGATCGCTGCCATCCGCCGCCGCACCCCCGGGGTGGCGGTGGAAGTCCTCATTCCGGACTGCAAGGGCGACCCCGACGCGCTCACCACCATCTTTGCGGCTGAACCTGACGTCCTGAACCACAACATCGAGACCGTTGCTCGTCTGCAGCGGGCGGTGCGACCCTCGGCGTCGTACGTGCGCAGTCTGGCGGTCCTCGCTCGGGCCGGTGCCGCTGGGCTGACCACGAAGTCGGGAATCATCGTGGGTCTGGGGGAGACCGATGACGAGGTGGTGGCCACACTCGCCGATCTCGCTGGTGTCGGCGTTGACATCGTCACTATTGGCCAGTACCTGCGGCCCACCACGAACCATCTCCCGGTCGCCCGGTGGGTGCCACCCGCCACCTTCGAGGAGTACGCCAGGGCGGGTGAAGCGCTCGGCATCGGGCATGTCGAGGCCAGTCCTCTGACCCGATCGAGCTACCACGCCCGTCAGGCTGCTGACCGGGTCGTGCCCGTGACGCTCGGTTCGTGAGGCAGGATCTCCCTCTGTGATGGAGCTCGATGCCGCCACGTTCATGTTGCAGTGGGCCACGGGTGGCCTCGTGTTCTTGTGGGTCACGACCCGTCGACGTGAGGTCGGCATCGGATACGGCTGGTTGTTGCGAGGTACGTACGGTCTGTTCGCGTTGATTGCAGCAGTTCTCGGGTTCCTTGTCGTCGAGACGAACTGGCTGCGCGAACTGTCCTCGGTGGGGGTCGTGGTCGCTACCGGCGTTGCGCTCACCGTTTCGGTCCAGCGACGCAAGGCTGGTGTATCGGGCCAGCGGGCACTCGCTGAACAACGTTCCGAACGGGTGGCAGCCATGACCGGTATCGACCGGGTGGCCCAAGAGCGCGACCTGTCGGTGGCCGAGTTCCCACCTCGTCTGGATCTGATTGCCCCCCTCATCGGGTTGATCGGTGTGGTCGCAGCCGGGATCACCGGTGGTGACCCCGCATGGCTGTCGCTGGCGCGCACCGTGATCGGTGCCCTGTTCCTCGGTGCGGTGTCCGACGCCATGCTGCTCGGACACTGGTATCTCGTGCAGCCGGGTCTCAGTCGGGCACCACTGCTCGAGATGGTGCGCTGGACCGGAGTGCTCTGGGTTCCTCAGGTGGTCCTGCTGCTGATCCCCCCCGGCATGGTGGCCGTCCTCAACGGCACCGTCGATGACGGCTGGGGAGGGATGCTGGGCTGGTTCTGGGTGGCGTGTGCCGTCACGACCGGAGGCCTCGTGTGGCTGACCCGCCGGGCGCTACGCGAGCGCTACTACTCCGCCGTCATGGCGGCGACGGGACTGCTGTACCTGGCGATCCTCACGGCCTTCGGAACGGATCTGGTGGCCCGGGCACTCATCGCCCAAGTTTCGCCCTGACCGCCCTGTTCCCGAGGGCGATCAGCGAACGACGAAGTATTTGGCTTGTGGGTGGTGGCAGATGATGGCCGACGTGGTCTGTTCCGGCTGAAACTGGAATCCGGTGTCCTCACCAACCTCGATACCGAGCCGGCCGGCCTCCAACAGGGCGGCGACCCGTTCGTTGTCCTCAAGGTCCGGGCAGGCTGGGTAGCCCCACGAGTACCGGCCACCCCGGTACTGCTGGCGAAACAGACCAGCAAGATCCGGGCCGTCTTCATCGACGAAACCCCACTCCTCGCGAATGCGGGTGTGCCAGTACTCGGCGAGGGCCTCGGCCATCTCCACCCCGAGGCCATGTACGAGCAGATACTCCTGGTACTCGTTGGCGGCGAATAACTCGGCGGTCCGGTCCGAGATGTTGTGGCCCATGGTCACGATGTGGAAGGCGGCGTAATCGGGTTCACCACTGTCGATCGAGCGGAAGAAGTCGGCGATGCACAGGTGTGGGGCTCGCGCCGATCGTGGGAACGGGAAGCGGGTTTGCTCGGTATTCCGTGACTCGTCGGTCCACACCACGAGGTCGTTGCCGTCACTGTTGACGCAGAAGTAGCCGTAGACCACCTGGGGGACCAGAAGGTTGGACGCCTTGGCCCGATCGAGTTGCTCACGCAGCACCGGAGCGAGTCGGGCCTTGAACTCGTCATCGGACTCAACGGTTCCGTCGTCATGCTTGAGCGGTCGGAACTGCCACTGGTTGCGGAACAGCGCCGTGGTGTTGAGGTAGGCAGCGATGTCGTCGACGGCGATGCCTTTGACGACCTTGGTGCCGAGGAACGGAGGAACGAAGACCTCGTTGTCGGTCGCCACGTCCTCAGGTCGCTGCTGCGGCGGCGGTGCGTCGATCGTGTCGCCTTTGGCGGCCGCAATGGCCGCCGCGGTGCGGGCGGCGGCGGGGACACGCGAGTCCGATGGCTCGCGACCCCACGTCGGGTCGTCATCCTGACCGCTGCGGCGGATCTCGCCGAGGCGGTCCATGACCCGCAGGCCTTCAAAGGCGTCCTTGCCGTAGAAGAGTCGCCCCTCGTAAACGTCGCGCAGATCCCGCTCCACATAGCTACGGGT
Organism: Acidimicrobiales bacterium; assembly: GCA_023261915.1. GTDB lineage: Bacteria > Actinomycetota > Acidimicrobiia > Acidimicrobiales > Acidimicrobilacustridaceae > M30B73. Next base: position 7,508 of record JALRFT010000258.1, read on the forward strand.
CAATGCCGCACCGCCAAGGATCACGGGAACATCGGCGAGGCCTCGTCGATTCAGCTCCTCGAGGTTGTCCCGCATGATCAGGGTCGACTTCACGAGCAGGCCACTCATCCCGATGGCATCGGCACCGGTCTCGGTGGCGGCCCGGATCATCTCTTCGATCCCGATCTTGATCCCGAGGTTGTGGACCTCGTAGCCGTTGTTGGTGAGGATGATGTCGACGAGGTTCTTGCCGATGTCGTGCACGTCACCCTTGACGGTGGCGAGGACGATGCGACCCTTCCCACCGGCATCACTGCGCTCCATGTGCGGCTCGAGATGAGCCACGGCCATCTTCATGGTCTCGGCCGACTGCAGGACGAAGGGCAGCTGCATCTCACCGGTGGCGAACAGGTCACCCACGACCTTCATGCCTGACAGCAGCACGTCATTGATGATCGCCAGTGGTGCCAGTCCGGAAGCCATGGCCTCGTCGAGGTCGTCGGTCAGGCCGTTTCGGTCGCCGTCGATGATGCGCTGGGTGAGGCGCTGCTCGACGGGCCAGCCGGAGCGATCCTCGGCGGGTCCCGAGGTGTCGGTGACCCCGGAGAACGTCTCCATGAGTGCCGTCAGCGGGTCGTAGCCGGGCTCGTCACCCGACGGGGCGCGTCGCCGGTCGTAGATGAGGTCAAGACAGATCTGGCGCTGCTCGTCAGGGATACGGGCGAGGGGCTGGATCTTTCCGGCGTGCACGATGGCGGAATCGAGCCCGGCGGTCGTGCACTCGGCGAGAAAAACACTGTTGAGTACGTGGCGGGCCGCAGGGTTGAGCCCGAAGCTGACGTTGGACACCCCCAAGGTCGTATACACCCCGGGGAGTTCGGTCTTTATGCGCCGAATGGCCTCGATGGTGGCCATGGCGTCTCCCCGCAGATCATCGTCACCGGTCGAGAGAGGGAAGGTCAGGGCGTCAAAGATCAGGTCGCCGGGAGCGAGACCGTAACGATTGACCGCAAGGTCGTGGATGCGGTGAGCGATCCGGAGCTTCCAGTCCACGTCGCGGGCCTGGCCCTCCTCGTCAATGAGCAGGCAGATCACGGCCGCCCCGTATTCCCTGGCGAGCTTCATGACCCGGTCGAGGCGTGACCCTTCGGCCTCACCGTCTTCGAGGTTGGCCGAGTTCAGGATTGCTCGACCACCCACCCATTGCAGGCCCGCTTCCATGACCTCAGGTTCGGTCGAGTCAAGCACGAGAGGTGCGCTGACCTGGGTGGCGAAGCGCTGGGCCAACTCGTCCATGTCGGCGGTGCCGTCGCGTCCCACATAGTCGGCACATACGTCGAGGACGTGAGCTCCCTCGCGCACCTGATCGCGTGCCATCTGAAGACAGGTATCCCAGTCGGTCTCGAGCATGGCTTCACGGAACTTCTTGGAACCGTTGGCATTGGTTCGTTCGCCGATGATCAGGAACGAGTTCTGCTGCTGGAAGGGGACGAACGAGTAGATCGAGGTGGCGCCGTCCTCATGAGCGGGATGGCGCTGAGCCGGTTCTAGGTGGGCGCATCGGTCCACGACGGCAGCGAGGTGGGCGGGAGTAGTCCCACAGCAACCCCCCACGATGTTGACCCCCAACTCGGTAATGAACCCGGCGTGGTGTTCGGCGAGCTGGTCGGGGGAGAGGTCGTAGTGCATGTGTCCGTCGACAACCGAGGGCAAGCCGGCGTTGGGGATACAGGCGATGGGCATACGGGCGTGGTGGGCGAGGTGGCGGAGATGTTCGTGCATCTCCACTGGTCCGGTGGCGCAGTTGATCCCGATGACGTCGGGTCCCATGGGGTCGAGGGCGGCGAGGGCGGCGCCGATCTCGGTGCCGGGCAGCATGCGCCCGGTTAGTTCCATCGTCACCTGCACCTGAAGGGGCACGTGCCGGCCGGCGGCGGTCATAGCCCGGCGGGCGCCGACCATTGCGGCCTTGGCGCCGAGCAGATCGAACTGGGTCTCAATGATGATGAGGTCCACACCTCCATCCATCAGTCCCCGGCACTGCTCCTCGTAGAGGTCGCGCAGTTCGGCGAAGCGGATCTGCCCGAGGCTGGCAAAGCGTGTGCCTGGGCCCACCGATCCCGACACCCAGCGCCGCCGGTCCGGGGTGGAGAAGTCGTCGGCGACCTCTCGGGCGAGACGGGCGGCGGCCACGTTGAGTTCGTAGGTGCGTTCGGCAATGCCGTATTCGGCGAGGGGGACACCGAAGGCCCCGAAGGTGTCGGTCTCGATGACGTCGACACCGACTTCGAGGTACTCGGCGTGGAGTTGGCGAATCACGTCGGGGCGGGTCACGACGAGGAGTTCATTGCACCCGTCGAGATGCTCGCCACCGAAGTCTTCGGGACCGAGTTCGAGTTGCTGGATACCCGTGCCCATGGCCCCGTCGAACACCACGACACGCTCAGCCGCGGCGCGGAGGTAGTCGTGGGAGACCCCGGTCATGGCAAGAGGCTACCGGTGGTCCCTCTGTCCGACGAAAGCGGGGCGGGACGTCGAGGCACGTCGGGGTCACCGGGTGTCAGTAGGCTCGTTGTTGTGAAGATCTACACGCGCAAAGGTGATGACGGGACAACCGGGCTGCTCTTCGGCGGTCGTGTTCCCAAGGACTCCGCTCTGCCGAACGCCTACGGCGCCGTGGACGAGGCCCAGGCCTTCATCGGGCTGGCCCGGGCCGAGGTTCCTGACCCCAATCTGGATGAGGGGCTGATCCGAGTGGAACGTGATCTGTGGGTGCTCATGGCTGAACTCGCGGCGGGGGAAGCAGACCGGTCCAAGCTCACCCCCGGGGAGTCGCTGGTCACCCCTGAGATGG
>JALRFT010000304.1 GCA_023261915.1 Acidimicrobiales bacterium
ATGAGATCTCGGCTGGTGGCGGAAGTATCCGTGGAGACCAAGCCTTCCTTGGCGTGTCGATGGTCAGCGTCGAAGACCTCCTTGGCGCCACTCGCGACGAGTACGGGGTGACCGTGGACGAAGGTGTCTTTGTCACGGAGATCGTTGCTGACTCGGCGGCGGAGAACGCCGGGATCAGTTTGGGTGACGTCATCCTCTCAGTCGACGGAGAATCCGTTCGTACTCCCGCTGACGTCTCGACCATCATTCGGGGCAAGTCGCCTGGGGACACGGTGACGATCCGGATCGTCTCTGGGGGCGAGGAGCGGGAAGTAACGGCGACACTCGGTCAGCGCAACGGCGGCTAGTCCTAGTTCCTGGGCTTCAGACAATGGCGGCTTCGCCCAAGAGACAAGTGGGGCGGTAGGGTAAGGGCCCCAGCGCTCCGACTAGCGGGCGCTTCAATGCCCCGGAACGAGTGGGTGGAGCCCCGACATGACTGATCTGCAAACCGAGGAAGTCCAACAGCCGCGAGGCAACGTCAAGCTGATCTACACCGGCCCCGTGGCCCCTCACTGGGAGCTCCGGTCGACCTACGGCGATCCGGCCCTCATTGAGGAGTTCCGCGCCCGTGTCATGGCCCGTCTTCTGCTGCTGCCCAAGCACGATCCTCAGTTCCGTCGCAACAAGGAACGAGTTGCCCGCGACGCCGAGCGGGAACTCCTGACCCTTGAGTGGGACCTCGGCTACGGCGACGAGGAGTAACGGCGAAGATCCGTTTGGGGCTTGTGGCCGTGGCGATCTAGCGCCGGGGACAGCGCCCGAAATGGCCCGGTAGCCTTGGTAGTCCCATGGGAAAGAAACGTCTTGCCGCTGAGCCCGCCCCGCTTCTGACGGAGTGGGCCCCGATCGTGGGTTCAGCGGCGTCGGACATACGAGGCGCGGGCAGCGGTCCCGAGGGCGGGGAGTCACCCGACTCTTCCGACCACCCCTCCCTCGACGAGTTCGACCGGTTCATCAATCGGGAGTTGTCCTGGCTCGACTTCAACGGTCGGGTTCTCGCCCTCGCTGACGACCCGCGGGCGCCCCTCCTTGAGCGACTGAAGTTCATTGCCATCTTCGGATCCAACCTGGACGAGTTCTTCCAGGTTCGGGTGGCGGGGCTCAAGGATCAGGTTGCGGCCCGTATCCCGAACCTCAGTGCTGACGGCCGCACGGCCACCGAGCAACTTGGTCTCGTCCACGAGCGGGTCATGCAACTCGTTGCGTGGGCCGAAACCTTGCTGATGGAAGAGGTCTTGCCCGCTCTTGCCGACGCCGGTCTGGCGCTGGTGGGCTGGGAGGATCTCAACAAGGAGGATCGAAAGCACCTCGACGAGGTCTTCTCCTCAAGGATCTTCCCGGTGCTCACCCCGCTCGCTGTGGATCCGGGCCACCCGTTCCCCTACATCTCGGATCTGTCGTTGAACCTTGCGGTGTCGGTGCTCGACGAGCGCTCGGGGGAACGTCGATTTGCCCGGGTGAAGGTTCCGAACTTGCTTCCCCGCTACATCGCACTGCCCGACGGGGAGCGACTCGTCCCACTGGAACAGGTCATCGCCGCCCACCTCGACGTCCTGTTCCCCGGGATGCGCATTGAGGGACATAGCGCCTTCCGGGTCACCCGCAACGCCGATCTCACCCTTGAAGAAGAGGAGGCCGACGATCTTCTCGCCGCGGTCGAGATGGAGGTTCGGCGTCGACGCTTCGGCCGGGCTGTGCGCCTCGAGATCACCGCCGGCACGGATGCCGAAGTTCGTGACCTCCTCGTTCGGGAACTTGATCTTGATGACAGCGACGTCTGCGTCACCGTCGCTCCGGTAGGCCTCAGCGGCCTGTTCTCTGTGGTCGCTGCCGATCGACCTGATCTGAAGGACCCGGCGTGGGTTCCTATCACCCAGAGCCGGCTCGCTTCCGACGACGAGGGTGCGCCGTCGTTCTTTCGGGAGATCGCCGCAGGTGATGTGCTCGTCCATCATCCCTATGACTCGTTCTCCACCTCAGTCGAGGAATTCATCCGGCAAGCATCGGTGGACCCGCGTGTGCTTGCCATCAAGCTGACGTTGTACCGGACGTCGGGGGACTCATCGATCATCCATTCGCTCATCCGCGCCGCCGAGCGCGGCAAGCAGGTCGTTGCCCTCGTCGAGCTCAAGGCGCGTTTCGATGAGGAAGCCAACATCGAGTGGGCACGTGAACTCGAGCGTGCCGGCGTCCATGTGGTCTATGGCCTCGTGGGACTGAAGACCCACACCAAGACGACCCTCGTCGTGCGCAATGAGCCTGAAGGCATCCGTTGTTATTGCCATGTCGGTACGGGGAACTACAACCCTCGTACGGCGCGGTCCTATGAGGATCTGGGACTGCTGACCTGTGATCCGGACATCGGGGCCGACCTGACGCAGTTGTTCAACTACCTCACGGGCTACGGACGTGACCTTCAGTTCCGCAAGTTGCTCGTCGCGCCCGATCACCTCCGCAAGGGGATCGCCGATCTGATCCGGGGTGAGATCGCGGCCAAGGGCCGTCGTCGCCGGATCGTCATGAAGATGAACAGCCTCGTCGACGCCTCGATGGTGGACCTGCTCTATGAGGCATCGCAGGCGGGGGTGTCTGTCGACCTCGTGATCCGTGGGATCTGTCGCTTGCGCCCGGGGGTGCCAGGGCTGTCGGAGAACATACGGGTGCGCTCGATCATCGGCCGGTATCTCGAGCATTCACGCATTTACCACTTCGGCCACGGGCCACATGGGGACGGAGCATGGTTCATCGGCTCGGCCGATCTGATGCCGCGGAATCTCGATCGCCGGGTTGAGGCGCTCGTGCCAGTGGAGTCGCCGGAGTTGACTGCCCGACTCGCCGCCCAGCTCGACACGCTGCTCAGTGACGATTCCCTGGCGTGGGAACTCCGTGCCGATGGCCGCTGGTATCACGTCCCCATCGTCGGTCGCACCGACACTCACGAACATCTGCAGGCGTTGGCCCTCCAACGCCGACGTCGGTGAAGACCCCAGATTCCAGCGAGGTTCGAGCCGCCGGAGCGCTCCCGTGGCGACGTGCGGAGGGAGGCGGCATTGAGGTGGCGATCATCCACCGGCCTCGCTACGACGACTGGTCGTTCCCCACGGGGCACCTTGAGCCCGGGGAGACCTGGGAACAGGCTGCCTGTCGTGAGGTCGCCGAGGAGACCGGTTTCTCTGGTGATCTCGGCAGCGAATTGCGGACGTCCCGCTATGAGGATCGTCACGGACGTCCCAAGGTCGTCCGCTGGTGGGGGATGAGGGTCACTTCGGGGACGTTTACCCCCAATAATGAGGTCGATGAAGTGCTCTGGGAGACCCCGGCTGGTGCGGTCGTAAGCCTCACCTATGACGATGACAGGGAGTTGGTTCATCAGCTGGTGGCCGACACCACTACCTGACCGCCATCGACGCTGGTTGAAGTCAGTGCCAAGACTTCGCTCCTCGTTCACCTGACGTTCACCTCAGGGCCCCCGTGCGGACAGCCGACCTCTCTAGGGTTCGCGACGTGCCACGAGTTCATCGGTCCCATCCTCATTGCAGGGTGGTCGTCGTAGCCCCTCGGTGCACAGCCCCGTCACCTGAGACTCTGAGGAGTTAGTACCCATGTCCCTGCGTCCCATCTCTTCCACCCACTCCCGACCTCGCCGGATGCTTGCGCTGACCGGTGTTGTGACGGTGGCCCTCTTGACTGCTGCGTGTGGCGGTGGAGGAACGAGCACGAACGAGGCAACCGGTTCCCTCTCGGGGACTGTTGAGGTGTCCGGGTCTTCGACTGTCGAACCGATCTCCACTTGGGTCGCCGAGGAGTACGCCATCGAGCAGCCCGATGTCCTCGTGAACGTGGATGGCCCGGGCACCGGCGACGGTTTTGAACTCTTCTGCAACGGCGAGACCGATATTTCTGACGCGAGCCGACCGATCAAGGCCTCCGAAGCCGCCAAGTGCCAAGAGAACGGGATCGAGTTCATCGAGATCAAGGTCGCCATTGACGGACTCGCCGTGGTCACCAGCGCAGGTAACGATGCCGTCTCCTGTCTCTCAACTGCCGATATCTACGCTCTCGTCGGCCCGGAGTCGCAGGGGTTCACGAACTGGTCTGATGCTCAGGCACTTGCCACCGAACTCGGATCAACGACCACGTTCCCCTCCGCTCCTCTTGACATCACCGCCCCCGGCGAGGAGTCCGGCACGTTTGACTCCTTCGTTGAACTTGCGGTCACGCCGGTGGGCGAGTTGCGCGCAGAAGCAGGAGCGATCACCGAAGATGAGGCCGAGACGACCCGACCCGATTACGTCAGCCAGGCCAGTGACAACGTCATTATCCAGAACATTGCCGGAAGCCCGACGAGCTTTGGATGGGTGGGTTTTGCCTTTGCAAGTGAGGCCAGTGGCGTCAAGATGATCGCCATCCAAAACGATGACGGTCAGTGCATTGAGCCGAGCGCAGAGACCATCGCCTCAGGGACTTATCCCCTGGCGCGTGATCTCTACATCTACGTGAACGCCGACAGTGCAGAGCGGGCTGACGTGGCGGGGTACGTCGACTTCTACGTGGACAATCTGGCGGAGGCGGCTGCCGCTGTTGGCTACGTCCCGTTGACGTCCTCGGCCATTGAGGCGTCCGCTTCGGCGTGGGACAACCGCACCACCGGTGCAGTCGACGGGGGCAAGTGACCCTCTGTCGCCTGCGGGTTGATTCGGGCCGCACGGGGTCCGGGGTGGGGGTACGCTGCCTCCGCCCCGGGCCGGTCCGGGTTGCCAGTGCGAGCAGGATGCCGTGACAGCTACTCAACTTACCGTGGCGGATCTGGGTCCCGACCGACGTCGGTCTCGAACCCAGCGTCGAGTGCGCACCGTCATGCTCGTTTCCGCCGTGGTGTCGGTGGTCATCAGCGCGTTGATCCTAGTCTCGCTTCTCGGTGAGACCTTTACGTTCGTCAAGGGCCTCGCTGAAACGGGAACGTGGAGTTCATTGTGGGCAGACGGCTGGTTCCCCCGTCGAGGCCAGTACTCGGTCGCCACGCTGCTCATGGGCAGTCTGATCGTGACCCTGGTGGCCATGGCGGTCGCCATCCCTCTTGGTCTCGCCGGCGCCGTGTATCTCTCCGAGTACGCGCGCCCCTCGGTGCGTCGGTTGCTGAAGCCAGCTCTTGAGACTCTGGCGGGTATTCCGTCGGTCGTGCTCGGCGTGTTTGCTCTGACCTTTATCTCGCCCGAGGTGGTCCAGCGCTTCTTTGAGGCTCCGCAGGCCAATCTTGCCGCCGCCGGTCTCGGTGTCGGCATCCTTACCATCCCGCTTGTGGCCTCGGTCTCTGAGGATGCCATGCGTTCGGTGCCAGCTGCTCTGCGCGAGGCGTCGTACGGCCTCGGTGCCCGCAAGGCTACGACCTGTGTCCGAGTGGTACTACCAGCGGCTCTATCGGGTCTCGTGGCCGCACTCATCCTCGCCGTGTCCCGTGCACTGGGAGAGACGATGGTGGTGGCCATCGCCGCTGGTGGCTCAGCCGGCGCCCTGTTCACTGCGGATCCACTTCGCCCCGGGACGACGATGACGGCAGCCATGATCGCCCAGGCTGGCGGCACTGATCAGGTCAAGGGGGACGCCCTCACCTTCCAGAGCCTGTTCTTCGTTGGCACCCTTCTGTTCGGGATCACGCTTTCGCTGAATCTTGTCGCCGGGCGCTTCGTCCGCCGCTTCCGGAACGTTTACTGAGGCGGTGGGAATGGCCCTGTCCCAGATCGGCATCGGTTCCGACGTTGCGGCGGACATCACCCGGGCACGTTTGACAGGCAAACGCGCCGACGTGTCAGGAACGGCCTTCCGAACGGCGCTGCAAATTGGACTCAGTCTGTCGGTCATCGTGCTTGTCGTGCTTCTCGCCGACGTGCTTACGGGCGGTTGGAGTGTGCTGACGACCCGTCTGGGTGAGTTCCTCACGGCACCTCTGCGGGCGAACCCCGCTCAGGCCGGCATCGCCCAGTCTCTTGCCGGGACGCTCTGGACCGGCATGGTGGTGGTCCTGCTGTCATTCCCGATTGGGATCGGGGCGGCCATCTACCTGGAGGAGTACGCCCCCCAGAACCGACTGACCCGCTTCATCGAGGTCAACGTCCGCAACCTCGCAGGTGTCCCATCGGTGGTCTACGGGATTCTCGGTTTCACCATCTTCGTTCAGTGGTCGGGGGGATTCACCGGCGGCAGGACCGCCTTGGCCGGGGGACTGACGCTGGCCTGCCTCGTGCTCCCCATCGTGATCATCACCTCGTCTGAGGCCATCCGCTCGGTGCCTCGGGCCATCCGTGAGGGCGGTTACGGCGTCGGTGCCACCCAGTGGGAGATCATCCGTACCTTCGTCCTTCCCTACGCCGCTCCAGGAATTCTCACCGGCACGGTGCTGTCACTGGCCCGGGCGCTGGGAGAAGCGGCCCCTCTCATCCTCGTGGGGGCCGTGCAGGGCCGTCTCGCCAGCCAGGACCCGATCTGGGACCCGGCGTGGTTGACCGAACGGTTCACGGCCATGCCGGTCACCGTTGCCGACTGGGCCACCCGGCCCGAGGAGGGGTTCGTGGCCAACACGGCGGCCGCCATTGTGGTGCTTTTGGCCATCGTCCTGCTGTTCAATCTTGGCTCCATTTTGTTGCGCAATCGTTATGAGAGGAAGAGACACCGCTGATGCCTGAAGAAGTGCTTGCACCGCCTGTGCCCGAGACGGCCACCCGTCCACTACAAGATGAGCAGAATGAGCTGCCAGTTGTCTTCGACGTCGACGAACTCAGTGTCTACTACGGGACTTTCCGTGCCGTGCGCGACGTCACGATGGACATCCGCCAGCGCGAGATCACCGCGTTCATCGGCCCATCCGGATGCGGCAAGTCAACAGTCTTGCGGTGCTTCAACCGGATGAACGATCTCGTCGAGATCGCTCGGGTTGAAGGTCGGCTGACCTACCACGGTGTCGACCTGTACGCCCGGGGAGTCGATCCAGTCGAAGTGCGACGACGAATCGGCATGGTCTTCCAGAAGCCCAACCCGTTCCCCAAGTCGATCTACGACAACATCGCATTTGGGCCGAAGGTAGCCGGGCTCGTCAAAGGGAAGTCGGAAACTGATGATCTCGTCGAGCACGCCCTGCGGCGCGGAGCGCTCTGGGATGAGGTGAAGGACCGGCTCAAGGATTCCGCCATGGGGCTCTCGGGTGGCCAGCAGCAGCGGCTCTGTATCGCCCGGGCCATCGCAGTGGAACCGGAGGTCGTCCTCATGGATGAACCGTGTTCGGCACTTGACCCGGTGGCGACAGCTCGCATTGAGGATCTCATGATGGAACTCAAGGACGAGTACACCATCGTCATCGTGACCCACAACATGCAGCAGGCTGCTCGGGTCAGCGACCGCACAGCCTTCTTCGTCACCGAGGTCAATGCCACGAGTGACGTGCGCACAGGGGTGCTCGTCGAGTTCGACGCCACGGACAAGATCTTCTCCAATCCCGAGGATGAGAGGACCGAGAGGTA
>JALRFT010000307.1 GCA_023261915.1 Acidimicrobiales bacterium
CAACCGCCTGCTGCGTTCACTGGCAGACGAAACCCGCGTTCTCGTGCCCGGCGACCCCAACCAACACGCCGCCGCACTCTTGGTTCCGCTCGGGCCCCATCACATTCCGTCAGGTCTCGCTCCTCAGGACCTCCGACCGGACCACTCTCCGCAAGCCCATGACTGAGCCCACCACGTGGTCGGATCTCGCCGGCAAGCGCGTCGGTCTCTGGGGCCTCGGCGCCGAAGGCCGGGCCACACTGGCCGTGTTGGGGGCCCTTGAGGCCGAGGTGGTGATCGTCGACGACAATCCTTCTGCGGCAACTGCGGCGAGCGAACCAGGTCTCCTCCGTGGTCGCCCCGTCCTCGCCTCCGATGCTGCCGGCATGGCTGCTCTCCGAAATTGTGATCTCGTGGTGAAGGCTCCCGGTATCAGCCGCTACCGCCCCGAGGTGACCGCACTCATCACCGCAGGTGTCCCGGTGCTCGGTGGCCTCGGTCTGTGGCTGGCCAGCGTCGACCGGTCCCGGGTTGTTTGTGTCACGGGCACGAAAGGCAAGAGCACCACTGCGGCCGTCATGGCCCATCTCGCCCGGGGCCTCGGCATCCGCGCTGTGGCCTGCGGCAATCTCGGCTTGCCCCCGTGGTCCCCCGACGCGCCTACCGATGTGGATCTCTGGGTGGTCGAGGCATCGAGCTATCAGATCACCGACTTCGAGGTGGCTTCGCCGATCGTGGCCGTGACCTCACTGTCACCCGACCACCTTCCGTGGCACGGGGACGTCGAGACGTACTACCGGGACAAGCTCTCGTTGTGTTCGCTACCCGGCGAACGGCGCTGTATCGCCTCCGCCGCGAGCCCGGAATTGGTGGCTCACGCTGACCTTGTCGGCCCCGACGTCCGGTGGGTCGACGAGCACACGTGGCCGGGTGACTGGGCGGCGCCACTCGGGCTCCGGGGAGCACACAACGTCGTCAATGCCGCCATCGCCCGAACCTGTCTCGTGGAGCTCGGCATCGGGAGTGCCGATGCCGACGCAACGATCACTGCGGCCGCCGAAGGTTTTGCCCCGCTTGAGGCCCGGCTCGAAACGGTGGGATTCCACGGCGGCGTCGAGTTCGTTGATGACGGCTTGTCGACCAACGTGCTGCCAACGCTGGCCGCAGTGGACACCTTCTCTGGTCGGCGGCTGGCGCTCATCGTCGGTGGCGCGGAGCGAAACGTCGATCTCACCCCGCTCGCCGCGGCCCTCGCTCATCGCTCCGATGCGACGCTCGTCCTGACCACCTACTCCACCGGCCCTGCGATTGAACAGGCTCTCCGCCATGAGATCGCTGCTCTATCAACCGACGACACGCCGTCGACGACGGAAGTCCGGGCGTGCCGAGATCTGACCGAGGCCGTGAAACTGGGAGCGCAGTGGGCGTCCCCCGACGGCGTCGTCCTGTTGTCCCCTGCCGCCGCGAGTTTCGATGCCTTCAGGAACTACCAGCACCGCAGTGCCGTGTTCCGGCAGGCCATCGCCGATCTTGGTTAGTCGGCCCGACGCCGAGCGCGGCAGGTCGCCTCAGTTTCGAACCCGGCATTGCACCGTGGGTGGCGCATCGCCACAGTCGAGGACGCCGGCGAACTGACTGGAGCCACCCAACTCGTCGATGAGGAACGCAGCCGCGTAGGAACGAGTGATGCGCTGCACCTCGAGGTAGTCGAGCACCTCAGCCCCACAGGCCTGGCCGGACTGGCGCTCGAGCTCAGCGCTGATGGCCTCAGGAACATCAGGCCGCTGCCCCACGGCAATGCGCAGCTGGCAGAGATCCGTGAACGAGTTGTGGGCAGCACCCGTGATGTCGACCCGGACGAGTGGCCGACTTCCAGCGCTCGACCACACCAGCTCGGTCTGGGGGTCAATTGGCGTGGTGGTGTCGAGCGTGCCGCTGATGACCATCAGGGGCACCGTGATGGATGCCATCTGGTCCTCACTGATCAGCGAGGTGTAGGGGGCCAGCGCCACGAGGGCCTTGACCCGGGAATCTGCCGCCAGCCCCCCTTGGGGTCCCGATGCACCCCCGGCAACAGCGAGGGTTGCGTAACCGCCGAATGAGTGGCCGGTTACCCCGATCTGATCGGCGTTGATCCGCCCGGCGAGCGGGTCGGCGGAGTCCGCACTGAGTGCGAGCACAGCGTCAATGGTGGAACTCACATCCCGGGGACGCACCTGGGCCACCTCGGCCTCAGGCAACGACTGACCAGTGAACTCGTCGAGCGCAGTGTTGCCGGTGTGGTCGACCGCGGCCACCACGAAGCCCTTTGAGGCGAGGAACTCGGTGAGGAAGGTAGATACCCATCGGAAGCCCCCGCTGCCGTGGGAGTAGATCACGAGAGGAAACGGACCCGACGCCGCAGGCGCTTCGTCCCATGACACCTCCGAGGTGTATCCGAGGCCAGGGATGAAGGAATACTCATGGCGCTTGAGCCCCTCGGTGGCATCGGCCTCCACCGGGTACCAGACGTCGACGGGCAGACGTCGTTCCGGGTTCTGCGCATCAGTGATCTCGATGGTGCGGACTCCGACCTCCCATGGTCCGGATTCCCCGGCCTGCACGAGATTGCCTGCGGCCGAGGCCGGGTCGGTGGTGCTACTCGCCGCCTGTTCGTCCCCTGATCCGCAGGCTGCGAGTCCACCGAGGAACAAGACTGAGGACAGGACACCAAGAAGCGTCCGGATCGCCTTGGCATGGCCGGAGGCGGAAACGGTGGTGGGGGTCGAGGACATGACGCTCCTGGGTCTGGTTTGTGATCTTGTGGTTGTCAGGACAATTCGGCGGCGGTGCGACTGAGGTCGAGCTCAATCACCGTTGCGGGCGTGGCGCCATCTTCATCTTCGGGAGAACGCTCCCCATCTCTGGTGATCTCGGCAATGGCAGCAAGGTGGAAAGCCGCCCCAATCAGCGTCGCAGTGTGCCACACCTCGTGGTAACCGAAGACCTCGGGGAAGGGATTCGGCTTGCGAGCAGCGAACAGCCCGGCCCCCACGGTGTAGGCGACGCCCCCGGCGGTCAGGAGCGCTCCGGCGCGCACCCCGTGGCGACGCACGACGAGAGGAAGCAGGACGATGCCGCTCCATCCCAGCGCCAGATACGCCACGGCTCCGTAGGAGGTGCCGTGGGTCCGGTCGTAGAGCCGACCGAAGGCGCCGATCGCCGCACCCGCCCACAGGCTGGCCACTGCTGGCTTGGCAACAGCCGGGGGCAACACGGCCGTAGCGACTGGGGTGGCGCTGCCGGCAATCGCAGCGAAGATCATGACGTGGTCGGCGGGCTGGGACCACCGGTGCTGGGCCTCGGTTCGGGTCAATCGGTGGTAACCGGCCGAGGTTGCGAGCATGGCGCAGAGTCCCGCCCCGTAGACAGCCACGGCGCTGCGATGGCGCTCTCGTCGAAGTGCGAGCGCCGTCGTGGCGGCAAGCGCAACGGGCAGCGCCGTGGCGTGCAGCCACCCCCGCAGCCGCGGGCGGGCCGCCCACGCCCGCTCCCACTCGGTCGGTATCGGTGCCGCTGAGGACGTTCCCAGTCGAGCGCGGGCCTTGCCCACTGCCCCCGTCCCCCAACGACGGGCCTCCTCAACCAATCTGCGATTGCCTGTGCGGTCCACGATGCCCTGACGCTACAGCCCGTGCGAACGGCACGACAGTAGGGTCGGACCATGACCCAGGAACCAACAGCTCCACCCGGCTGGTATCCCGACATCAACGCCACAGGTACTGAACGCTGGTGGGACGGTTCCCGATGGACCGACCACGTCCGTACCGTCCCAGCAACCGCCATCCTTCCGCCGGGAGCCGTGAAGCCCAACGACTATCTGGTCTGGACGGTGCTGACGACCATTCTCTGCTGTCTCCCCATCGGGGCAGTTGGGATCTACTTTTCGGTTCAGGTTGGCAAACGATGGGCCGAGGGTGATCTGGCAGGTGCCGAGCAGAATTCCCGCACGGCACGCACCCTGGCCATCGTCTCGGCGGCGATCGCCATCGTCGTGGTCGTGGCCTATCTGGTCTTCGTCATTGCCGTGCTCGGGACCTCATCCATGAAGCCCGACGTCCCCTCAAACGCCATCTGAGCAACGGTTCACCGATGCCGAGCCGCCTCAGTGACGACCCGGCGTCGCAGCGAGGTTCATTCGTAGACCTGGTAGACCTCGCAGGTGAAGTTCGATGACGTCGGTTCATCGAAGGTAATGACATCCCACGTGCCGCGAGCACCGGGCTGGAGGGTCCCACTACCACCGGAAGAGAAGGTCTCGCCGCCCGTTCCATCAGTCGGGGAGATCCGAACCTCGACAGTGAATGACTTCGATGATGATGACTCATTTCTGATGGTGCCCGACGCCTCGACGTCGCCGAAGGAGTCAACCTGACACTCAGTGACCTCAACAGAGAAGTCGTTCGGTGACGCCTCATTGCCGAACGTGATTCGGCCATCAATCGGCAGTGTTGAGAGGGTCTGGTCAATCTCATCGACCGCCCGGTTCAGCACGAAGAGGAAAAGACCGGCGATGATGGCGCCGAGTACCACGATCACGACAGCAATGATGATGGCCGCCTTCACGCAGCCCGAGTTGTCTGACGTCGTTCCCGGAGCGGGTGGGGGCTGGATTCCACTCGGCGGGGGAGGCACGGGTGGAGGTGCCGCCGGGGGCGGGCTGGCCGGTGGTGGGGCCGCAGGGGGTGGCGGGGGTGGCGGCGGTGGACCACTCTCCGGACCAGATGGTTCCCCAGGACCATTCGTCGGTTCGCTCACGGCGCAACCTCCCTTACTGGAGCTCCGGCGAACTCCGCCTCCCCAGTGTGCCACCGGGGGTCGCCAACCACTCGTGATAGTCCTCACTGCCGCAGGGCGTCCCTCCGGATACCCTTTCCTCATGGCTGATGAGCCCGTCAATCCACCGGTTGGTGAACCAGCGGAGGTCCCGGCGGAATCCGTTACCCCACCCGGCTGGTACCCCGACGGCAGTGGCGGAACCCGTTGGTGGGACGGTCAGAACTGGGGGGCACCCGCTGCCGTTCCGACACCCGCAGCCAGCGCACCGGTGAGCGATCCCAAGACCATGGCCATGCTGTGCCACCTGCTCGGCATCTTCACCGGCTTCCTCGGACCGCTCATCATGTACCTCGTCTATGGCGAGCGGGACCCGTTCGTCCGCCACCACGCCGCCGAGTCACTGAACTTCCAGATCACGCTCACCATCGGATTTGTGATCTGCTTCGTCTTGGCGTTCGTGCTGATCGGCTTTCTGCTGCTACCTGTCCTCATCGTCGGCGGACTGGTGTTTGAGATCATCGGATGTCTGCGGGCCAACGCCGGGGAGTGGTGGCGCTATCCGATCAATCTCCGGCTCGTTCCGGGCGCTCAGGGCTGAAACCGAACCGTCTGATCACAGAAGCGCCAAGCGTCGGCACCGTCGCAGCCGCCATGGCTGCGAGTCGCAACTCCTGAGGCGCAACCCAGATCTCGGTTGGACCGTCCTCAAGGCCTCTGACCACTGCTGCGGCAACATCGGCTGGCGCCTTGGTCCGAATCGCTCTCGGCAGTTGGATTCCCGAATCAGCGAACATTCCGGCGTCGCGGATGAACCCTGGAGCAACATGGGTGACCTGCATGTTGGTGTCATGAAGATCCTGGGCCAACGACAGCGAGAATCCCCGCAGGCCGAACTTGGTGGCGTTGTAGAGCTCGAGACCGGCGGAAGCTGTGACGCCGGCAACTGACCCAATCAGCACCAGAGCCCCTGGAGTCCCCGCCCCAAGGTGATGCCGGGCGAACGCCATGGAGAGCTGCACCGGCGCCCGCAGGTTGGTGTCG
This sequence comes from Acidimicrobiales bacterium, assembly GCA_023261915.1. Lineage (GTDB taxonomy): Bacteria > Actinomycetota > Acidimicrobiia > Acidimicrobiales > Acidimicrobilacustridaceae > M30B73. The sequence goes on from JALRFT010000307.1 coordinate 5,839, forward strand.
AGCACCATGTCCACCCACGCTGGATCTGACGCCGCCAAGGTGCTCTCCCCGGGATGAGCGGCGTTGAGCACGAGGGCATCGAACTCCCCCACGTTCGCCACGAGTTTGGCCAACTCAGCGGCGTTGCAGAGGTCGGCGACAAGGACCTCGCCACCGGTCAGGACCTGGAGCTCATTGAGCGCTGCGACATCTCGGCCTGAGAGCACCACGTGGGCACCACGGCGTGCCAACACCGTGGCAATGCTTTGCCCGATTCCTCCGCTGGCACCGGTAATGAGGATCCTGCGACCGGCGATGTCCATGTCGACGAACCCTAGCGGCGAACCCCTTTAAGCGTTCTTGTCGCCACACTTAGGGTAGAACTGGTTCGTGGATGGATGCATGACTGACCATCAGTGGGTGACGATTGATCGGTACCCGAGATGAAGATTGACGTTGCACTCGCCATGGATGGACCAGTCGGAGCGGGGCAACGAGCCCGAGAACTGGCCGCACTCGGAGTGGACGGCCTGTTCACCTTTGAAAACGCCCACGACGTGTTCTTTCCCCTAGTGCAGGCCGCCTCCACCACCATTGACGTCGACCTGATGACGAACGTGGCCATGGCCCTCCCCCGGAGCCCCCTCCACCTTGCCTACGCCGCTAACGATCTGCAATTGCTCAGTGGCGGACGCTTCCGACTCGGTGTGGGGTCGCAGATCCGCCCCCACATCGAACGTCGTTACGGCGCCAGATGGGAACGCCCCGTCGCCCAGATGCGGGAGTCCGTGCTCGCGGTAAAGGCCATCCTCAAACACTTTGCCGGAGAGGGCCCATTCGACTTCCGGGGAGAGTGGACAACTCACACCTTGATGACCCCGAACTTCAACCCGGGACCAAATCCTTTCGGACCTCCACCTGTGCTCGTCGGGGCGCTCGGCCCGGTCATGACCGCCATGGCTACCGAGGTTGCCGATGGGCTACTCATGATGCCGTTCAACTCCCGACGTCACCTCGAAAACCGGACCCTGCCGGCAATTCAGAAGGGGCTGGAGCGGGGCGGTCGCCAGCGTTCGGACATTGAGGTGGTCGCCGAAGTCATCTGTGCGGTAGGCCGCACCCCTGACGAAGTCTCTGCCGCCACCGAGGGAGTTCGTATCCTCCTGGCGTTCTATGCATCCACCCCTTCGTATCTGCCGGTCCTTGAGGCCGAAGGACGGGGTGGTCTTCAAGCCCAGCTACACGCTCTCTCCAAAGAGGGGGACTGGATGGGCATGGCCAAGTGCATTGATGACGACCTGCTCAGGGCCCTGGCAGTGGTCGGTAATCCGCCGGAAGTTGCGAGGCAGGTGCTTGAGCGGGTGGGCGACCTCGCCGATCGGGTGTGCCTCTACTTCCCCTACTCATCAATCACCGATGAAACCATCGGTGAACTGGTCATCGCCCTCAACCAGTAACCCCGAGCCTGGCCTGCCTTGCTGCCACTGCAGCACGGCTGACGCGGGGGCTACCGCCTGGAGTTCCCGTTCCCGCCGGCATTGCTCGGGCTGACAACTACCTTCGTTGAGCCGCCCGTAAGGTTCAAAACACCATTGCCAGTATTGCGAATCGTGAAGGTAAGAGTTTTTTCTAGGCCGCGTCCGACCGCGCCAAAGTCCTTAACATCACCACTGGCGATGTTTGTGCCCTCTGGTTCTTCGATGGTGATTTCTGGTAGGCCCACGATGAGATACCCGGATTCATTCAAGCCAAAACTCGAAATCCCTGTCGCGGTGATCTGGCTAAGCTGGGCAGTGGTCAATCCTCCACTGCTGGTGCCAAAGCGCAGGGAGTAACCGGGAACAAAAGCCCCGGTGATGTT
>JALRFT010000339.1 GCA_023261915.1 Acidimicrobiales bacterium
TCATCGCTCTGGCGGTCACTGCCGGTCTACGGGTCACCGACATCGTTGAGAGCCTGCTCGTGCATCCGGCGCTGGCCGAGGCCCTCGCCGACGCCGCCGAGTGAGCCAGCAGCCCTCGCCGCTGGCCCGGACTCCTACCGAGCCCGGAGACTTCCCCGTCAGTGGCCCCAACTCGCTCCCGCCGATCTCCTTGCGTCTGGCCGCCAAACTGATTGATCTCGTGATCGTGACGTTGCCTGTGGTGGCGATCGCCGTTGGGTTCATCACCGTCGACGGGGGGCAGGTGCGCATTGAGGACGTGCCATGGTGGCTGATTGGGGTTCAGGTTGCCATTGCGGTGGCCTACGAGTCGTTGCTGGTGGCGTGGTGGGGGACGACCATCGGGAAGTGGGCCCTCGGCATGCGGGTCGTCCGCTACGCCGACGGGCAGCGTCCCGATCTCGGCCGAGCTACCCAGCGCTCCTTATTGCCTAACGCCTTCCTCATCGTGCCGATCGCCTTCGTCTCGCTGTTGCAATGGGTGGTGTACGGCTCGTCTGCCTTTCACCCGTTGCGTCGCGGCTGGCACGACCGATACAGCGGAACGCTGGTGGTCCGTTCCCGCTGAACGCTGACCGGACTTCCCCGACAGGGGTTGTCCTACTCGATGGTGACGAGGATGTCGCCGGTGCCAACGGCGTCGCCGGCGGCGACGTTGACGGCTGTGACCGTGCCGTCTGCTCCGGCTGCGATGTTGTTCTCCATCTTCATCGCCTCAAGCACGCAGACCGCCTGACCAGCAGTTACCTCTTGGCCCACCTCGACGTTGACCCGCACGATGGTGCCCTGCATGGGAGCGGTGACAGCGCCGGGAGCACCGGCCGCACCCGCCGGACCGGAGGCACTGCGGGCCGGTCGTGGTGAGGCGGAGCGGGCGGTGCCGCCGTTCCCGCCTCCACCGATCTGGTCGGCGGGGACGAACAGCTTCACCGCAAAGCGACGACCATTGACCTCGACGTCGGCGGTCCGCTCGATACGGGCCACGCCGTCGTCGCCCGAGGGTGTGGCTGGGGTCCCGCGCACCTCCGAGAGGTCCAGACGTTCCTCGACCCACTTCGTTGAGTGCTCACCCGCAACGAACTCAGGGTGTTCAAGAATGGCGATGTCCGCCGGGATGGTCGTGGCGATGCCCTCAATCCGGAACTCGCGCAAGGCGCGGAGGGTACGGGCGATTGCCGTGTTGCGATCGGACCCCCAACAGATCAGTTTGCCGACGAGGTTGTCGTAGTACTGGCTTACCTCGTCGCCCGATTCGTAGCCACCATCCCAGCGGGTTCCGAAGCCCTGAGGCGGCACGATGGTGCTGATGCGGCCGGGGGAGGGGAGAAAAGCACCCCCCGCAGGGTCCTCAGCGTTGATGCGGATCTCGACGGCGTGACCGGTGCGCACGATGTCGTCCTGGGTGAAACTGAGGGACTCGCCGGCGGCCACCCGAAGTTGCTCGGCAACGAGATCGATGCCGGTCACCATCTCGGTCACGGGGTGTTCGACCTGCAGTCGGGTGTTCATCTCCAGGAAGTAGAACTCACCGTCCTGGTAGAGGAATTCAACGGTGCCAGCGTTCACGTACCCACATGCCTTGGCCACCTTGACCGCTGCCGCACCCATGGCCTGGCGGATCTCATCGGGGAAGTTCGGAGCGGGGCTCTCCTCGACAAGTTTCTGGTGCCGACGCTGCGCCGAGCAGTCACGCTCTCCCACCCAGACGCAGTTGCCGTGGCTATCGGCGATGATCTGCATCTCGACGTGGCGAGGCCAGGTCAGGTA
>JALRFT010000340.1 GCA_023261915.1 Acidimicrobiales bacterium
CTTCGCGCCCACCGACCTGACGGTCCGTCTCCGACCGTCGTCTCGTTCCCCGATGACAAGGCTGAGGCCACGGGCGTGGCTCGACGGGTGCGCGATGCCCACCAGCCAGGTGGCCGCTGGGGTCGACAGGCCATCCTCGTCCGGACCAACGGCCAAGGCGCGCTGATCGAACAAGCGTTGCGTGGCGCCGGCGTGCCCTGTCGCGTTCGGGGCGGAGGTGGATTGCTCAGTCAGCCGGAGGTCCGTGCCGCTCTGCGGGAGATCGGGCGCTCCCATGCGCCGTTCGCCAGCGTGGTCGCCGATCTCGGCGCCATGGCGGCCACAGCCCGGTCAACGAGGACAGGAGAACCCAGTGGTGCTGGTGAGGAAGCCCTCGACCTCGGGGCCGCGGCCCAGCCGATCCCCGATGATGAGTCCTCGCCGAACATTGCCGGCTCCGACGACCGTGCTGCGAACATCGAGACCCTCCAGCGACTCGCCCGGGACTATGCGGCGCTCGTCCCGACACCAAACGTGGGTGGATTCACGAGCTGGCTCCGCACCTCGACCGGAGCCGATGAAGGTGGCACGTCCGATGCCGTCGAGATCGCCACATTCCATGCCGCCAAAGGACTCGAGTGGCCCGTCGTGCACCTCGCCGGTCTCGAAGACGGTCTCGTGCCCATCGGTCATGCCAAAACCCCCACCGAACTCGCCGAGGAACGGCGACTGTTCTACGTGGCCGTGACCCGGGCCGAGCAGGAACTGCACTGCTCGTGGTCCCAAGAGCGCACCTTCGGCGAACGAACGGTCGGCCGCCGCCGCTCACCTTTCTTGGACGAGGCCGAAGCCGCCGGGGGGTTCGGTGGGCCGGTGGTCCGGCGACGGCGAGACCGAGGGGGGGCCGACACCACCACCTCACGAGCGCCCGCCCGTCGACGTCGCCGCAACGGCACTGAGGAAGACTCCCCGCTGGCCGAGGCACTGCGAGAGTGGCGACGCGAGCAGGCGAAGCTCGCTCGCGTGCCGGCGTACACCGTGTTCAACGATGAGACCCTTGACGATCTCGTGGCACAGCGACCCTCGAGTCCGGGTGAACTCCTCGACGTCCGGGGGATGGGCCCGGTGAAGATCAGTCGGTTCGGCGACGAGATCCTCGCCATCGTTGCGGCCGACGACGGCGAGTGACGGTTTGCCCAGCACACGTGGAGGTGGCCGACCGCACCCGGGCAGCGTGGCAGGCTAGCGACATGGAGTTCACGCTCGTTCAGCACTTCGACGCCCACCTCGCCGAGGTTGTTGCCCTGTACAGCGACCCCGGGTTCTTCACCTCGTTGCCGCCCACCACACGCCTGGCAACCCCGGAGCTGGTGATGTGCGAGGAGTCCGAAGAAGTCGTTGTGCTGAGTCTCCGGCACCGACTCACCGCGGAGCTGCCCGCCATGGTGACCAAGTTCGTTGACCCGGCGAAACTGACCTGGGTGGAGACGACGACCCTTGACCTGTCCACTCTCCGGTCGTCGTCGTCGCTCAGTCCCGACGAGTACCCCGACCTCCTGCGGGCATCGGCAGAGGCTGTGTTCACTGCCG
>JALRFT010000080.1 GCA_023261915.1 Acidimicrobiales bacterium
GCTCCATCCTCCAGCATGTTCTGGAGAGAATTTATCGTCAGCTCAGGTCTTCGTTCAGTACTTGCCAGACTCTTGAGACTCTCGTGCATATCGTTTCCGTCGGGAATGTCACCGTGCTCGGCGGCTACCACATCCATGACATCGAGGTCGTGGCCGCCTTCGACGTGGACGCCGCCAAGGTCGGCATGGACGTGTCCAAGGCCATCTGGGCGTCGCAGAACAACACCATCAAATTCGCCGACGTGGGCCACCTCGGAGTCACCGTGCACCGTGCCCCGACCCTCGACGGCTTCGGCGAGTTCTACACGGCAACGTGCGAGGAATCTCCTGAACCGGCCGTGAACGTCGCCGAGATCCTGCGCTCGAGCGGCGCCGACGTCCTCGTGTCCTACCTGCCGGTCGGCTCCGAACAGGCCCAGCGCTACTACGCCGAGGCCTGCCTCGAGGCTGGCGTGGCGTTCGTGAACGCCATTCCCGTGTTCATCGCCTCCGACCCCGAATGGGCTGGACGCTTCGAGGCTGCAGGTATCCCCATCATCGGCGACGACATCAAGAGTCAGGTGGGCGCCACCATCACGCACCGCATGCTGACCCGACTCTTTGAGGATCGGGGCGTGACCGTGGACCGGACCTACCAGCTGAACTTCGGCGGCAACATGGACTTCAAGAACATGCTCGAACGGTCTCGTCTCGCCTCCAAGAAGGTCTCCAAGACCCAGTCGGTGACGAGTCAGTTGGACCACCCCATCGAGGCCGAGGCCGTCCACATCGGACCCAGCGACCACGTGCCGTGGCTCGACGACCGCAAGTGGGCCTACATCCGGGTGGAGGGTCGTAACTTCGGCGACGTCCCCCTCAACGTCGAACTCAAGCTCGAGGTGTGGGACTCCCCGAACTCCGCCGGAGTCATCATCGACGCCGTCCGCTGCGCCCGCGTTGCCATGGATCGCGGAATCGGCGGACCGCTGCTGGGCCCGTCGGCGTACTTCATGAAGAGCCCCCCGGTGCAGTACCGCGACGCCGAAGCGCACGAGATGGTCGAAGCCTTCGCCAACGACGAGGAGTAACGTCCGGCCATGGATCAGCGCTCCGTTCCGGTGTTCCCTGACGGCGTTCCCGACGGCAACACCGTCGTGTACGGACCAGACATTCCCGACGAGGAAAGCCTTCGCCTCCTCGGCACGGTGGAGGGTCGTCGCATCCTCGAGATGGGAATTGGCACCGGCCGCAACGCCGTTGCTCTCGCCCGCCAAGGGGCAAAGGTCATCGCGGTGGACCCCGACGCCGGACGCATTGACCGGGCTCGGGCTCTCGCCGACCGGCACGACGTCAAAGTCGAGTTCCACCACGCCGACCCGGCCGAGTTGGCCTTCATCCGGGCGGACACCGTCGATCTGGTGCTGAGCGTCCACTCCTCGGCCAACGTCGATGACACCGACCGACTGTTCCGACAGGCCCACCGGGTGCTGCGCACCGAAGCGCCGTTCGTCCTCAGCCTCCCCCACCCGGCGTGGAACCTGATCGACGCCCAGTCCGCCGACGCCCTGCGCATCACCCACTCATGGTTCGACACCACCCCACGGGACGGCGGTACCTGGCAGCCATCCGTCCACCCGGTCACCTTCAGTGACCTGTTCGGCAGCCTGTACCGGGCGGGGTTCCGCATGGAGGTCGTGCTCGAACCCGAACCCGTGACCTCGGGTGCCCGTAGCCCGTGGTGGAACGAAGCCATGCGAGTCCTGCCCGCCACCATGGTCGTCCGGGCCCGCAAACTCGGCCTGTGAACACCGGGGCGGTCCGCCCCGCAACTCTCAGCCCTGCGGCTGGTCCGCCCACCACGCCACGAGACGCTGCTCCGCCTCGTCGGCGCCGAGAGGGCCTTCGTCGAGCCGCAACTCGGTGAGAAAGGCCATGGCCCGACCCACGTGGGGTCCGGGGGGGAGGCCGAGGATCTCCATGACCCGGGTGCCGTCGATGTCGGGCCGCACAGACGCCAAGGCCTCGCGTTCGCCCAACTCGGCGATGCGCTCCTCGAGTTCGTCCATCCGACGCGCCAGCTCCGCCGCCTTGCGCTTGTTGCGAGTCGTGCAGTCACAGCGCGTCAACTCGATGAGCTCGTCAGTGAGCGGCCCGGCATCACGGACGAAACGACGCACGGCGGCGTCGGTCCAACCCATCCCGTAGGTGTGGAAGCGCAGGTGGAGGTAGACGAGCTGGCTGACCGCTTCGACGTCGGCCTTGGAGTAACGCAACGCCCGCATGCGCTCTCGGGTCATGCGGGCCCCGACCACCTCGTGGTGGTGGAACGACACTCCCTTGGGCCCGATGCTGCGGGTCAGGGGCTTGCCGAGGTCGTGGTAGAGGGCAGCGAGGCGAGTGATGCGGTTCGAGGAACCGTCGACCTTGCGGGGCTTCACCCCCGCCACGACGGCGAAGGTGTGGGTGAGCACGTCCTTGTGGCGGTGGATGGGGTCCTGTTCCACCCGCAACGCCGGAATCTCGGGGAAGAACTCGTCGATCAGGCCGGTGTCCACGAGGAACCACAGCCCCGCCGTTGGATCGTCGACCACCATCAACTTGTCGAACTCGTCGCGGATCCTCTCGGCCGACACGATCGACAGGCGGTCCCGCAGAGCGCGCACGGCCAGCACCAGATCGGCGGTAGGGACGAGTCCGTACCCGGCGATGAAGCGGGCGGCACGCAACATCCGCAGAGGATCGTCACTGAAGCTCTCCGTGGGAGACAGCGGAGTGCGCAGGACTGAGGCTGCCAGATCCGAGGCGCCATCGAACGGATCGACGAGACGGGGCTCGGGCAGTTCGATGGCCATGGCGTTCACCGTGAAGTCCCGTCGGGACAGGTCCGCCTCGACGGCCTCGGCGAACTGCACCTCCGGCTTGCGTGAGTCGGGGTGATAGGCCTCCGCCCGGTGGGTCGTCACCTCGAAATCGCGGCCACCGATCCGCACGCCAATGGTCCCGAAGCGTTCACCCTGGGTCCAGACAGCCTCGGCGATAGGGGCCAGCAACTCCCTGATCTGCTGGGGGAGGGCGTCAGTGGTCAGATCGATGTCGCCATCGCCGAGGGGTCGGTCCAACAGGAGATCACGGACGATTCCACCGACGAGATACAGGCGGTGTCCGGCCTCGATGAACCGCTCGGCCAGTGGCCGGGTGGCGTCGAGGACTGGTTGGAGACGGTCGGGAACCACGGCGCGGAGGCTATCGGAGGCCGTCGAGGACCCCCGCACACATTGCCGAGGTTGCGGTGTCCCCGAAGTGGCCAGCGGTGTCGAGCCGGCGACCCACCCCGGTTACCCGATCGAGGGTCACCGACCACCCGAAGGCACACCCCTTCGGGCTAACGGTGCCCGCCCGTCCTATCCTTCGGACCATCTACATCGGGCCCCCACCAGACACCCCCACGCCCGCACGATCGAACGCACCCATGACCACACCCCATCCCCGCTCACGGCGAGTGAACACCCCGGTGAACCTGCGGGTCATTGCATGGCGTGGTCGCGACGATGTGGTGCTGCTCGGGCCCGCACCGGGCACGACACCCTCGGTCCAGCAACTGCACAACGCCATCGAAGGCCTCCGTGACGCCGGAGTCCGTGAGGTGTTCACCCCGGCGCTCGGCCCCACCGAACAGATCAACTTTCTCAGTGTCGGCTTCGTGCACCACGAACACCTCCACCTGCTCTCCCATGACCTCAAGGTCCTGCCCGAAACCCCCGCCAAGACGAGTGGCCGGCGTCTCCGCCGAGGCCGATGGCGGGACTACGGGGCAGTACTCGACGTCGATGGTCGAGCCTTTGACGCCTTTTGGCACTTCGACGCCAGCGCCCTTACAGAAGCCCGGCGCGCCACACCGACCAACCGCTTCAGAGTGTCCGTGGAGACCGGGGGTCACGGACGATCCCTTAGCGGCTACGCCATCACCGGCCGCTCCCGCACCACCTGTTACCTCCAGCGCCTGGCCGTTGACCCGCGACACCAGCGACAGGGCATCGGATCGACACTGGTGTGCGACGCCCTCGGGTGGGCACGATCGCGTCGGGTCCGCAAGGTGCTGGTCAACACGCAGGAACGCAACGGGAACGCGTTGCAGCTCTATCTGGGCCTCGGATTCGTGCAGGAACCAACCGGGCTCGACGTGCTGCGGTGGCCGGCATGACCACCTGGGTTTGTCGGGCGATGATGGTCGTGACGGCAGCGATCCTCGTCATCACTACCGCCGGACCCGGTGTCGCCACCGGTCTCGGGAGCGCCCTCGCCGGATCGGTTCCCCTGCCCGATCCCAGCAACGCCAGGAGCATCGTGCTCGAATCGCAGACGACGTTCGTGGGCGCCGGCAGTCCATTCACGATGGAGCTCCGACTGGCGTCGACCGAGGGAACCCTGACCCTCGCCGTCCACCCGCCGGTCAACAGCCGCACCCAGTTCGGCGCCACGCTCGCCGGGAATCAACTCGGTGAACCCGTGCAGCGTTTCGAGGCCCTCCCGCTCGACACCCTGCCCCGGACCCCCGAAGGTCTGACCCAGATCAATCTCGTCACCACCGGCGGCGACCCCACGAACCCCTTCACGCTGCAAACCAACGCCCCCGGTGTATATCCCCTGTCGATCACGGTCTCGACGCCGTCGGGGGAGGACCGTCTGATCAGCCACGTGATCCGCCTTGGCGACACCCCACCCGCCCCGCCGACCGCGCCCCGAGTCGCCCGTCCGACCTTCTCGGTGGGTGTTCTGGTTCGACTGACGGCCCCCACACCGGTCGACGATGAGGGCGCCCCGGTGCTCGGCGACAAAGACCAACAGCGCCTCCGTGATGCGGCGCGGGCCGTCGTAGCCAACCCCGGGGTGCCGGCCTCGGTCTTCACCAATGGCGCAGTGATTGACGCTCTGGCGGCACAAGGTCCACTCGAGCCCGCCCTCGGCCGCAACCTGCTGCGGCCGACCTGGGTCCCCGTTGACCTCGCCAGCATCACTGCCGACGGGCTCGGTCGGTTCTTCGACCGGCAACTCCTCGCGGGAAATGCCGCCGCCGAACAATGGCTGGCTGGTCCCGGTGATCCGTCGACGTGGGTCCTGGACGAGACCGTGGACCCGGCCGCGCTGGGCCTGCTCGCCGATCGGGGCGTGCAACAAGTGATCGTCCCTGAGGACCTCACCGAACCACTGAACGCCCAACAGTTCCCCACCACCCTGACCCAGTCGTTCACCATCTCCAACGAGGCCGGGGTGTCCCTTGAGGCTCTGCAGACCGACGCCTCCCTCACGGCGCTCCTCGGCTCGACGAACCAACCCGCCCTCGCCGCCAACCGGGTGCTCGCCGACCTCGCCGTGCTCGCCTTCGACTACCCCGACGTCCGCCGGGCGGCGGTGATCGATACCGGCGACGATCCCGATGCGGCCCGGGCGCTCGACGCCCTGCTGAGAGGACTCGGCGAAGGCGCCGTCGCCCCGGCGGGCAGCGAGCCCCTCCTGACGACCCGACCACTCGGGGCCTTGTTCGCCGCCAGCGAGGCCGCCGGGGCCATCTCGGGGCAGACGACCCTGGACCGGGACTGGTCTTCCGTCGGCCCGGTGCCACTCGGGTCGTGGCCCAACGACCTCGAGCAGACCGAAGGTGCCGAACGGTCGCTGGCTGCCACGCTGCTCCCCGGTCCCAACGCTCCGGTGGCCACCGCAACAGTTCGATCCGCAGAACGACTGGTCCTCGCCTCGGGTGCCGCCGACCTCAACGACGAGGAGCGCCGGAACCTGCTCACCGATGCCACCACTGTCATCGACGGCGCTCTTGCGCCCATCGGCATTCCCGCCCAGGGCACGGTGACGCTCACCTCCTCCACCGGCGTGGTCCCCGTGACCCTCGAGAATGGCCGGCCTGAACCGGTGCTCGTCCGGATCTCGCTGCAGTCCGACAAACTTGAGTTCCCCGAGGGATCCACCGCCGAGGTCCGTCTCGAGCCCGGATCGAACCGTCACGAGGTCGCCGTCCAGGCACGTGCGTCGGGGGCGTTCCCCGTCGAACTCACCCTCCGCACCGCCGATGACGCCACTCCGTTGGCCCAGGCTCGGTTCACCGTGCGGTCGGGGGCGGTGTCGGGCATCGGGCTGATCCTGTCGATCGTCGCCGGGGTCTTCCTCTTGGGTTGGTGGGGCAGCCACCTGCGCTCGGCTCGCCGCAGCAGGCAGTTGGTCGACCGGGAGACTTCCCTCGAAGCAGCTGGGACGGACGGGTGACCGACGTCGGATCCAGCGCCGAGGGAGGGCTGGCGGGGACCGTCCTGTGTGGGCGGTACCGGCTGGTTCGGCACCTTGCCAGTGGCGGGATGGGCGAAGTTTGGGTCGCCACGGATGAGGATCTCGGGCGGCAGGTCGCCGTGAAACTGCTCCACGAGCACCTCGCTGGAAACCCTGATCTCGTGGCCCGATTCCGGCGGGAAGCCCGCGCCGCCGCCCGGGTCCAGCACCCCGGAATCGTCACCGTGCATGACAGCTGCTCAGATTCGGGACGAGAGGCGATCGTGCTCCAACTGGTGGAGGGCCCGACCCTGCGGGCGTATCTCGATCGGGTCGGGAGACTGCCTGACGACGCCGTGGTGACCATCGGTCGGTCGGTGGCCGAGGCCCTCGAGGTCGCCCACCAGGCCGGCCTCGTCCACCGAGATATTAAGCCGGCAAACATTCTGTTTGGGCCGGACCGGGCCATGCTCACCGACTTCGGGGTCGCCAAGGCCCTCGACGAGGCGGACCACACGGCGACGGGCACGGTGCTCGGCAGCGTCCGCTACCTCAGTCCCGAACAGGTCGAGGGCCGGGTACCCGACGGCCGCAGCGACCTCTACTCCCTCGGGATCGTGCTGTACGAGTGCTCAACCGGGTCAGTCCCGTGGGTGGCGGACAGTTCCGCCGCCACGGCCCTCGCCCGCCTCGACCAACCCCTCACGCCGCCCCGGTCTCTGAATCCAGCCATCTCCCCGGATCTCGAGGCCGTCATCATCCGCTGCCTGGCCCGCCGCCCCGAGGACCGTTTCGCCAGTGCTGGCGCTCTTCTGGCCGCTCTCACCAGCGTCGGCACCGTTCCGCCCACGGCCCCCGGCGCCACCGCCGATCACGAGGCCACCGTGATCACCGAGGTGGCCGAGCCCGCCCCGAGCCCCGACGACCGCACTATTTCCCCCCTGGATCAGTGGGATGAAGAGGGCCCGCCAGGGTTCGACGATGACGACGGTGGCACGTTCAATGCCCAGCCCGAGTGGGCACGACGATCGTGCGCCGGGCCGCTTCTGATCGGAACCCTCATCCTCCTTGCGATTGCGGTCATGGTGGTCCTGGTGGCCAACACCGGCCTCTGGCAGTCAGTCACCGGCGGCTGACGAGCGATCCCAGCGTTAGCATGACCCCATGACCGCGCCCGGTGACCACGCAATGAGTCCCGTCACTGGCGACGAAAGGCCGGCAAGTCTGACGGCGAGGTCCGAGGACCAGGACTGGCCGGTCGAGGCCACCCGAACCATCGTCCGAGCTGTCGACACCGTCCGCGACAAGACCTCAGGTCCAGCAATCACCGCCGTGGCGGGCCTGGTGTACGGCATCGTGGCCATCACGGCTCTCACCGTGCTGACCATCGTCCTCACCGCCGCCACGATCCGGGGCCTCGAGCTCCTGCTGTGGCGGAAGGTCTGGCTGGCCTACCTGGTGTTGTCGGTACTCCTCTTCGTCGGCGGGCTCGTCTGTTGGTCCCGACGGGCCACCGTCCCCGACTGACCCACCCCAGCCACCCCCGAACCCAAGGCGATCAATGTCCTCCTCTTCAACGCAGCCTCGCAAGGTCCTCATCATCGGCTCCGGCCCCGCCGGACTGACCGCTGCGGTGTACACCGCACGGGCCAGCCTGGCCCCGCTGATGCTCGAGGGGGAGCCGTCGTCGACGAGTGACCAGCCCGGGGGGCAACTCATGCTCACCACCGAGGTGGAGAACTTTCCCGGGTTCCCCGAAGGCATCATGGGACCCGAACTCATGGAACGGATGCGGGCCCAGGCCGTGCGCTTCGGCACCGAAATCCTCACCGAGAAGGCCAGTCGGGTCGACCTGACCCAGCGACCATTCAGGGTCTGGGTGGGGGATCCGCAAGCCGCTGAGCCGACCTATACGGCCGAGTCGATCATCGTCGCAACGGGGGCTCGTTCCCTCATGCTCGGTCTCGAGAACGAGACCCGGCTCATCGGGCATGGGGTCTCAACCTGCGCCACCTGTGACGGATTCTTCTTCCGGGGCCAGCACATCGCCGTAGTCGGCGGCGGTGACTCAGCCGCCGAGGAAGCCCTCTTTCTGACCAAGTTCGCTGACACCGTGACCCTCATCCACCGGCGCAGCGAACTTCGGGCCTCACGCATCATGCAGGATCGACTGCGGAACAACGACAAGATCCGGTTCGCCTGGAACACCGTCGTGGACGAGATCGTGGGCGACCAGCAATTGGCCGGCCTGCGACTGCGGAATGTGGAGTCAGGCGAGACCAGTGACCTGGCGGTCACCGGCTTGTTCGTGGCCATCGGCCACCAGCCCAACACAACCCTCTTCGACGGCCAGTTGGCCCTCGAGGACAACGGCTACCTCGTCACCGGGCCGGGGAGCCACACCTCCGTCGAGGGCGTCTTCGCCTGTGGCGACGTGCAGGACCACACCTACCGGCAGGCCATCACCGCTGCTGGGTCGGGGTGTATGGCCGCCATCGACGCCGAGCGGTGGCTCGAAGGTCAGCACTGATCCGACCGGCGGGGAGCACTCCGCCGGAACGCCTGATCCCCCCGATAGCGTGAAGGAGTTGGCCGGCGGTTCCGGCCAGTGGGGCAGTCGCCCCGAGTCGGGCTGGGGCCGTTGTCCCCACCCTCATCACCCACGACCACGAGGACCAGACGATGGCTGAGAATCTGACCACCCTGACCACGGCAACGTTCAACGAGACGGTGGCTTCGTCCTCCGTGCCCATGCTCGTTGACTTCTGGGCGGAATGGTGCGGGCCCTGCAAGATGATCGCCCCGGTCCTCGAGGAGATCGCCAGCGAGCATCCCGAGGCCATCCACATCGCCAAGCTCAACGTGGACGATCATCCCGACATTGCCCGGCAGTTCTCGGTCATGAGCATCCCCACGATGATCGTGTTCCGCGACGGCCAAGAGGTGAAGCGCCTCGTCGGTGCCAAGGGCAAGGGCCAGATGCTCCAGGACCTCGACGAGTTCCTCTGAGGCAATTACCGGATCCATCCCGGTTCCGGAGTCAGACGAGCACGCCTAGTCTCAAGGCCCGTGAGTCCCCCATCCCCCGATGAACCGTCTGTGGCGTCCGGCCTTCCTCTCCGGGAAGGAGACCAAGGAGAGCCAGTCAGGGACCTCCAGCGGCGGCTCGTCGGGCTGGGGCTGAGCCCCGGACTCGACGGCTCCTACTGCGCCCACACCGCCACCGCAGTGGCTGAATTTCAGGCCTCCCGGGGGCTTCTGCCCAGTGGGTCCTGCGACCAGGCCACCTGGAACGCCGTCATCGAGGCCGGTCACCACCTGGGCGACCGCCTGTTGTATCTGACTCGCCCGATGCTGCGGGGAGATGACATCACCACACTCCAACGGCGGCTGGGGGGTTTGGGGTTCGACGCCGGTCGGGTAGATGGAATCTTCGGACCGAACACGGAGGGCGCCCTCCGAGAATTTCAACGCAATGCTGGTCTCAGTATCGACGGGGTTTGTGGTCCAGAAACATTGATGGACCTGGACCGGGTCGGCAGTCGGATTACCGAGCCCGCTGCAGTGGCGGGAGTCCGAGAGCGCGAGATCCTGCGATCAGGCCCCCGGGGCCTCGAACAGCGGCGCGTGGTCATTGCCCACGCCGGTGGCCTCGACGCCATTGCCCACGCGACAGCCCGTGCTCTCGCCGAAACCGGCGCAGATCCAGTCGTTCTCCAGCATCACGAGCCCTCCGCTCTGGCCGAGCAGGCCAACACCCTCGACTGCGACCTGCTGCTCGATCTCGAGGTGGGTGATGCACCTTGTTGGTGCGCCTACTACCAGTCGGGTGACTTCGAGTCGACGGGAGGAAGACGGCTGGCGGAGTTGCTGACCGACGCCCTCGCCGAGATCGGCCTCACGCCCGAGCGCAGTCGTGGCCTTCGCCTTCCCCTCCTGCGCGAGACGCGGATGCCGGCGGTCGTTGTCCATCTCGGTCCGCCGGAACGAGTCGTGACCGACCCGACGACGATCACCGAAGCCTGCACTCGAAGCGTCGCCGACTGGGCGCACGAACCTCTTCCGCCCGGCCACTGAACCACCCCGCACCTGAGGTCAAGGGTTTCACCGGAGAGGTGAAGTTGAGGTTGATCACAGCCTTTTCCACAGGTTGTGGAGAAACCGATCGGCACCCGTCCAGCCCGTTGGCCAGACCGGGCCTCACCCGATAAAACCCCTATAAATCAGGGGAATCTGACTCTCGGCCGGAGACCATGACCCGGTAGATCCGCTCGAGATCATCAAGGTTGGCGAACTGGATCGTGACCTTCCCGCCCTTGCCGGAAAGACCAACCCTCACGCGCGTATCGAGGTGATCAGAGAGCAGGTGCTCGAGCTCGAGCAGGGCCGCCGGTCGGTTCCCAGGATCGGCGCCCGGCGTCGCCTGAGGATCGTCGGCGTAGCGGGCGGCGACCAGTCGACGGACGGCGTCCTCGGTCTCCCGGACGTTGAGCCCCTCGTCAACCACGCGAGCGGCGAGGACCTCCTGCTCGTCGACGCTCTCAAGAGCGAGGATGGCCCGGGCGTGGCCCGCCGTCATTCGACGCTCACTGAGGAGCGTCTGCACCGTCGGGGGAAGGGCCAGCAGTCGAAGCGTGTTGGCCACCGCTGACCGGCTCCGGCCGACGGCCTGGGCGACCTCGTCCTGGGTGAGCGAGAACTCATCCATCAATTGGCGGTAGCCGGCGCCCTCTTCGAGCGGGTTGAGATCTTCTCGGAGCAGGTTCTCCACCAGCGCCTCTTGGAGAGCCCGATGATCGTCAACGGTGCGCACCAGAGCCGGGATCGACTCGAGTCCGGCCAACTGCGATGCCCTCCACCGGCGCTCTCCAGCGATCAATTCATAGGAATCTGGCCCCACTTGACGCACCAAAATGGGCTGAAGGACGCCGATCTCCCCCACTGAGGCAGCAAGGGAGGCGAGGGCCTCGTCGTCGAATTCCACCCGGGGTTGGTACGGATTAGCCCTGATCTGAGCTACCGCCAACTCCCTCAGTTCGGTCCCCTCGGGCGCCGAGCCAGGCGCGTCAGGAAGCAGGGCGCTGAGGCCCTTACCCAGTCCGCTGCGGCGTGCCATCACTCACCTCCTTGGCGAGATCCCGGTAGGCGACCGCCCCCCGGGCCGTGGGATCAAAGGTCGTGATGGGCTGACCATAGGACGGGGCCTCAGACAGTCGCACCGTCCGGGGAATCACGGTCTGGCACACCTTCTCCCCGAAATGGTTCCGAACCTCCTCAACGACCTGGCTTGCGAGCCTCGTACGCCCATCGAACATGACGAGAACCACCGCACTGATCTCCAGGGTCGGATTCAGGTTCCGCTTCACCAGATCCACGTTGCCCAGCAGTTGCCCCAGGCCCTCAAGGGCGTAGTACTCGCACTG
>JALRFT010000226.1 GCA_023261915.1 Acidimicrobiales bacterium
GCAGCCCGGTAGACCAGCGAGCGTGCAGCCTCGAGCTTCATCGCCATGTCCGCCAGCATGAACTGGATCCCCTGGAAGGAGCCGATCGTCTTGCCGAACTGCTCGATACCGTCGAGGCCCGCAAGGTGGCGGCGGTGACCATCGTCGGTGACGCCTTCGCCAAGCCCATCCTCGCCGCCCTCGAGGCCGAGCCGGACCGCTGGGACCTCTCCAGCCTGTTCCTCATGACCTCCTCGGGGGTCATGTGGAGCCAGGAGACCAAGGAGGGACTGCTGCGCCACAACCCCACCATGATGCTCATTGACGCGTTCAGTTCGTCGGAGGCCATCGGTCTCGGCCAGTCCGTGTCGAGTGCCGGCGGAACGTCGGGGACGGCCAAATTCTCCCTCGGTGCCAACGCTCGGTGCATCACCGATGATGGACGCGACGTGGAGCCGGGCTCAGGAGAGATCGGACGGGTGGCCGTTCGTGGCTACACCCCCATCGGCTACTACAAGGATCCAGTCAAGACGGCGGCCACCTTCGTCACCGTTGACGGAGACACCTATTCAATTCCCGGCGACTACGCCATGGTTGAAGCGGACGGAACACTGACACTGCTCGGCCGCGGCTCGGTGGTGATCAACACCGGCGGGGAGAAAGTGTTCCCCGAGGAGGTCGAGGAGGTGTGCAAACTGCACCCCAGCGTCGCCGACGCTGTCGCCGTCGGCCTCCCCAACGACAAGTTCGGAGAGTCGGTCACTGCTGTCGTCGAGGCACGCCCCGGTGAGGTCGTTGATTCCGCCAGCCTCATCGAACACGTCAAGACCCACCTCGCCCACTTCAAGGCTCCACGCCAGGTCGTCGTCATTGACACCATCGGTCGGGCCGCCAACGGCAAGGTTGACTACAAGCGACTGCGCATCTACGCCGCCGACAAACTCGGCGTCGCGCTTCCCGGCTGAGTCCGATTACTCGAATACCAACTCAACCAACGATCAGGAGATTCAACGCCATGGCAGACATCGGATACGACGGCAAGGTTGCGATCATCACCGGCGCCGGTGGTGGCCTCGGACGCTGCCACGCCCTCGAACTGGCGCGACGAGGCGCCCGCATCGTGATCAACGATGTCGGTGGCACGGTGTCGGGTGAAGGCTCGGACAAGAGCCCCGCCGACCATGTTGTGGAAGAGATCGAGGCCCTCGGTGGCGAGGCCGTCGCTGACGGCAACACTGTGGCCACACCCGAAGGGGGCGAAGCCATCGTGCAGACCGCCCTCGACGCCTTCGGCACGGTCGACATCGTGATCAACAATGCCGGCATTCTGCGGGACAAGACCTTCCACAACCTGACGCCTGATCTCCTCGTCCCGGTCATCGACGTCCACCTGATGGGGGCGTTCTACGTGACCATGCCGGCGTGGAAGGTCATGCGGGACAAGGGCTACGGCCGGGTCATCAACACCTCGTCGAACTCCGGAATCCTCGGCAACTTCGGTCAGGCGAACTACGGCGCTGCCAAGATGGGTCTGGTCGGCCTCACCCGGGTGCTGGCCAACGAGGGTCGCAAGCACAACATCCGGGCCAACGCCATTGCCCCGGTGGCCAAGACCCGCATGACCGAGGACCTGCTCGGCCCACTCGGTGACGCCCTCGATCCGGGTCTCGTCACCCCCCTCGTGTGCTGGTTGGCATCAGAGGACTGTGACACCACCGGCGAGGTCTACTCCGCAGCTGGGGGGATCATCTCCCGCTTCTTCATCGGCCTCACCCCCGGCTACCACAACCCTGCTCTGACCGTGGAGGACGTGCGGGACAACTGGGAGGCCATCCGGGATCCACAGGGATACATCATCCCCGAAGGACCCCAGGACGAGTTGCAGAAGATCCTGTCCACGCTCTCGGGCAGCTGAGGCGCAACGGCGCTACTGGACTGGTGCCGCATCGGTGGCACCCCGGCAGCCGTTGAGTTCAACCAGAGGTCTCCCGACCGCGAACCGTGCCCGTCAACGGGCATACTCGTGACCATGGAGCGTCCCCCAACGAGCGTCCTTCCCCGCCCTGTTCGGCGCGTCCGCTCACGGTGGGCTTTACCAGTGGCCGCCATCGCCGTTCTTGCCACCTCGCTGCCCTTCACCCCGGTGGCCCGTGCAGACAACGAGGTACTCCCGAATCCTGACGCGCCGATCCGGCTCGTCGTTGACGATCCGGCCGCGGCGGTGGTTGCGGCCGCTGATCCTGCCGTGGACCTCGCCACCGTCAGCCCCGAACTGGCGGTCATCACCACCACTGCCGGGAACGCTGCACAAGCAACCGAACTGGCTCTCGCCGCCGGTGCCACGGACGTTGAACCTGATGTCGAGGTGGAACTCGCCGAGATCATCCCCACTGACCCTGGCTGGTCGGCCTGGTGGGGCGCCCCCCAGCTACGACTCGACGAGGCATGGGTGGAGACCCTCGGATCGAGTGCCGTGGACATTGCCATCATTGATACCGGAATCAACCTCGTGACCGAATTGTCGGGGAGGGTCCTGCCCGGATGGTCAGCATTCGCTGACGAACCGAGCACCCTTGATGGTTCGCCCTCGCTGCACGGAACCAAGGCGGCCATGGTGGCCGCCGGTGCGATGAACAACGGGACCGGGGCAGCAGGAGCCTGTCCCCAGTGCGAGGTGATTCCACTCAAGGTGTTCCGGACCGGTTCCAACACTGCCAGCCTCGCCGATGTCGCCACCGCCGTGACCTGGGCCACCGCCAACGGCGCCGAGATCATCAACCTGTCCCTCGCCGGCACCCAGACCCTCACTGCCCTGACTAACGCCGTCGCCGCCGCTCGGGCCGCCGGGGTCATCGTCGTGGCGGCCGCAGGCAACAAAGGTCTCAACAGTGATTGCTCCAACCCCATCCCGAATCCGTGTGCCACCACCCCCAACTACCCGGCGTCGACCCCCGGGGTGATTGGCGTGGCCGGCCTTGACCAGATCTCCGGCCTGGCGGCGGGGTCAAGCCGGGGCCCGAACGTGGATCTTGCGGTGGCGTACACGAACGTGGTGGCCGGAACCACCTTCGGCACCTGGCTGAACTACTCGGGGACCTCATCAGCCAGTCCGCTCGTCGCTGGCGCCATCGGCCTGTTCCGCAGCCTCGACCCCACGGCCACCCCCGCTCAACTCGACTACTACCTCCAGATCAGCTCACCCATGCCAAGCCCCGCCATCAACGTGGCGTGGGGGGCGCTCAATTCGGTGACGCTGTTGGCACTCGCAAACTCCAGTTGGCCGCCGGCACCGTTCACCGACGTGGTTCGGCCGTCGTTCTATGCCACGGCGGTCGACTGGGGGTGGAACGAAAACGTCGTGACAGGCACCAGTGCGACGAAGTTCTCCCCGGATGCGACGATTACGAGGGCCATGGGGATCACCTTCCTCTGGCGCCTCGCCGGGAGCCCTGCCCCCACGATCCCGAACCCGTTCATTGATCTTCCCCTCACCGCCTACTACCGAAGCGCTGCCATCTGGGGGTTCGAACAGGGGATCACCAACGGCCAGGGTGGCCCGAACACGTTTGATCCGGGCGGAGTGTTCAACCGGGCCCAGTCGATGACGATGATCTGGCGCTACAACGGTGAGGCGACGCCATCGGGTGCCAACCCCTTCATCGATGTCAGCGAGACGGCGTGGTACCGCAATGCCGTGGTGTGGGGCTTCGAGGAGGCCATCACCAACGGCATCGGCGGACCGAACGTGTTCGCTCCCGACCTTCCCATACCGCGCTCACAGAACGTCACGATGCTGTGGCGCTCAGTGGGATCCCCCACGGCGCCGTAACCAACTGGGTGGTTGATCCACCTAGGGGTTCACGTAGATGAACGAGTACCCCTCGTCCCGGTAGACCACCCCGCTGGCATCGAGCGCATCAGCCCAGTTCCCGGTGCAGCCGGGGTCACTCTCCTCCATGCCGTGATCCGCGGTGAGAAAGAACGCCGTGGTATCCCACACTCCGGCCGCCTCGACGGCAGCAAGGATCCGACCCACCCGGGCATCGGTGTCACGCACACTCGCCGCCGCAATCTCGGAATACGGACCGCCCTCATGGAACGCCGCATCGGTGAGGGTGAAATTCACCCAGGTGAACTTCGGGAGCGGCCAGGACGCACCACGGTAATGACCACCCCAGATCCCAACGAACTGGTCAACGGCCGTGTGATCGATGCGGGAGGACACCTCGTAGTCCTTCACCGGCCGGACGAACCGTTCCGTCGCATCGGGCATCTCGTCGGCCGCCGGCATGACCGGCAGTGGCTCACCCCGGCGCATCAGATCAAAGATTGAATAGTCGGCAGCGGCATCACAGGGCTCGTTGACTGAGACGGCGAGCGAGCCAGGGAAGTGCCGCTTGACGGCGGCGTAGAGCGACTCGACGCCCGGGTCAAGATGGTCCATTGAGGTCATCCAGTGATACGGCGAGTTGGTGATGATCTGCTCGGAGCGGACACGATCCCACCAGGCGTTGTGCAACACCCCGTGATGGCCGGGATAGCAACCAGTGAGGATCGACGTGTGGTTGGCGAGGGTGATGGTCGGCAACGACGACATGGCTCCGTGGGCCAACGTCGTTCCCATCGACATGAGCCGGGCGATGTTCGGCGCTTCGCCGCGGTCGACGAGATCATGGAGCACGTTGGCGTTGGTCCCATCGAGGAGGAACCCCACGACATGATCCGGGGCGGGAGACCCAGGATCGAGCAGTTCGGTGATGACCTCGCCATCCTGTCGGGCGAGCAGCGCATCCGGCCGCCGGGTCCCGTTGCGGGCGGTGCCCTCGGCCGGCTCGGCACCCATGAGAGCGAGCACCGTCGGGGCGATATCGACAAGACGGGCCGAGCGGGCGAGCATCCCAGCTTGGCGCACCCCGGCTCCAGCCATGATGAACGGGGCACGCGCCTGCACAACACCGATCGACCCGTGCTCTCCCCGGTGGCCTCCCTGATCCTCCCAGTTGTGGCCAGCCGTGTGGATGGCCACAAGATCCGGAGCGGCCGGAGCGTCGAAGAGTTGCACGATCTGGTCGAACGCGAAGGGGTAGGCATTGGCCGTGCGTACCGGGAAGGGGTTGGCACGCTCGGAGGCCAGAGGTGAGTCATGCGAGGGGTCCTGGTTGACCAGAGGGTCGACGCCCTCCACCGCCACGACGTCAATGTGCCAGTCGGTCCCTTCCGGTTGTGCCCGAAACTGCACACGACCCTGCGCACTGGCCGCCTCGTAGGTGTCGCCGTCGACGCTCAGGACCATGTCGACGATGTGGTCCATGGTGGAATCCAGCAGGGCCTTGCGGGCCGTTTCGACATCACCCCGGTGCTCGTCGGTCGTGGGGCGGTAGCGGGGATCGATGACGCTCATGGCATTACCGTACCCATCAGCCCCGACCCGGGTCGGCCCCGAAGTGGCTGCGGGGTGGTCGGCAGGCCACACTTGGGGGGAGCAACCCTGCGGAGGAACCCATGAGCACGCAGCAAAAGCAGTTCGGGACCGGTGACCCCCACGACTTCCTCGATCTCGACCGCCTCCTTGATGACGAGGAACGGCTTGGACGTGACACCGTGCGCCGTTTCGTCGCCGATCGCATCGTTCCCGACGTCGCAACGTGGTTCGAAGAGGGCGCGTTTCCCGTGGAGATGGCCAAGGAATTCGGTGCCATGGGCCTGTTGGGTATGCACCTTGAGGGCTACGGCTGCTCCGGAGTGAGCGCCGTGGCGTACGGACTTGCGTGCACCGAACTCGAAGCCGGCGACTCGGGCGCACGCTCGTTCGTCTCAGTCCAGGGCTCGCTCGCCATGTTCCCCATCTGGGCGTTCGGTTCCGAGGAGCAGAAGCAGCAGTGGCTCCCGGCCATGGCTGCCGGGGAGGTCATTGGCTGCTTCGGCTTAACCGAGCCCGACTCTGGTTCTGATCCCGGCTCCATGCGCACCACGGCTCGCCGCGATGGTGATGACTGGATCGTCAACGGCGCCAAGATGTGGATCACCAACGGCAGTGTGGCCAATCTCGCCGTCGTGTGGGCCCGTGACGCCGGCGATGAGACGGGTCGCACCATCCATGGTTTCCTCGTGCCCACCGACACCCCCGGTTTCGAGGCCCATGACATCCCTCGAAAGCTCTCTCTGCGGGCGTCGGTGACCAGCGAACTCGTGCTCACCGATGTGCGACTGCCCGATAGTGCGCGACTGCCGGGAGTGTCCACGATGCGGGGACCGCTGTCGTGCCTCAACGAGGCCCGCTTCGGCATTCTCTTCGGCGCCATGGGGGCGGCCCGAGCCTGTTACGAAGCAGCTCTCGACTACGCCGGCGCCCGCACCCAGTTCGGCACCCCGATCGCCGCCTTCCAGCTGACCCAGCGCAAACTGGTCGAGATGATGGTGCGGGTGAATCGCGGAATGCTGCTCGCACTCCACCTCGGCCGCCTCAAGGATGCCGGTCAACTGTCCTCGGCCCAGGTCAGTTTCGGCAAGCTCGACAACGTTCGCGAGGCCCTCTGGGTGGCTCGGGAGGCCCGTGGGGTTCTCGGTGCCAATGGCATCACCCTCGAGTATCCGGTGATCCGCCACATGAACAACCTGGAGTCCGTCTTCACCTACGAGGGCACCAACGAGATCCACACTCTGGTGCTCGGTCAAGCCATCACCGGGATCAACAGTTTCAACGCTCCGGCGTCCTGATCAGCATCCCGAGGGCTACGGGCTAATCAAACGTCGAGGATCTCGAGGCAATCCCCGACCCGTGATGGGCCACCATCAACCAGCGTCCACCGACCCGGACGTAGACGTTCAGGGCAGCCACCGTTCCCGCCGACCGGCCATCGGAGAGGTCACCCGGCACCAGATGTTCCTCAAGTGCCACCCAAGCCGTGTCGCCGGAGACCGACGCATGCTCGTCAGTGATGATGAACTGCAGCGGCTGGCCGCCGGAGAACAGCGCCATCCAACTCGCTGAAACCTTCGCCCACCCTTGGAGCGGCTCCCATCCCGGGTGAACACAGGTCACCCGGTCCGAGTGCTCCCACAGATCGCTCATGGCGTCGAGGTCAGTGGATTCAAAGGCCCGATAGAACTCACGATTCACTTCAAGGACGGCGTGAACGTCGCTCTCCGACGGTGGGGACGGATTGCCGGCAGCTGCCGATGGGTCACCAGTCACCCCGCCACCCTAGGCCCCGATACACAAACCCGACAGAGGCATTGCCGCCTCCCTCGGGGTGAAAGACTGGGGACATGGATAGCGAACCCCGACGTGTGACTTCGACCGGCGGGGTGGAGGTCGCCGTATTCGAACTCGAGGTGGCCACTACCGGCGCCCCTGAGGTCCTCGCTGCACACGCCACCGGATTCCACGCGCTGGTGTGGGGCCCATTAGGCCAACGCCTTCACGAGCGGACTGGTTGCGGCGTGGTCGCACCGGACCTGCGTGGTCATGGCATGACTTCGCTGCCGGGCGACGTCGTCCTCGACTGGGACGGCTTCGCCGACGACGTCCTCGCCACCGTCGATGCCCTCGGCCTGACCGCCCCCATCGGTGTCGGTCACTCCAAAGGTGGCGCTGCTCTCCTGCGGGCCGAGGCTCGTCGGCCGGGTACGTTCGCCGGTCTGTGGTGTTTCGAACCTGTGGTGTTCCCCGCCGAGTTCGACCGAGTGCGCTTTGAGGACAACCCCCTCGCCGCCGGAGCACTGCGACGACGCGACGTCTTCCTGTCCCGGGAGGACGCCCTCGCCAACTACGCCTCCAAACCACCTCTGGGGAACCTCGACCCTCGCGTGCTCAAGGCGTACGTCGACCACGGCCTCACCCCCGTCGATCCCGACGACCCGGGTGGCCCGGTGCGGCTGCGGTGCCGTCCCGAGGTGGAGGCCGAGACCTATCGCATGGGTACCGCCCACAACACCTTCGAATTCCTCGGTGCCGTGGCCTGCCCCTCCGTCATCGCCCGTGGCGGGCCCAACCCCCCGGGCCCCGGAAACTTCGCCGACCAGATCGCTGAAGTCATCCCCCACGGGCGACTCGTCACCTACCCCGATCTTGGCCACTTTGGCCCGCTCACCCACCCCGAACTGATCGCTGATGACATCGCCGCGTTCATCAACGACACCCTCGCCTAGCATCACCGCTGTGTACGACCCTTCTGCCGAAGAGCCGGATCACCTCTCCGGGGCAAGCGAAACCACTGACGCACCCGAAGGTCTCCTCGATCGCATCGAGGCCATCCGCCAGCTCGACGAGACTGTGGACCGGGCATTCGATCGCATCCGGGGCAACCCCGTTGCCGACCGAGCCTTCTATGCCATCACCGAACTGGGTGACTTCGGACTGTTGTGGATGCTGATCGGTGCGGTCCGGGCGCTGCGCGGGGACGAGGAGATCGAGGAGTTCGTGCGGCTCGCCGTTGCCATGGGCGTCGAATCGGTGCTCGTGAACGGCATCATCAAGACGGCCTTCAAGCGGGAGCGACCGGTCACCCAACAGGAGCGGCCGCACAACCTGCGCATCCCACTCACCACCAGCTTCCCCTCCGGTCACGCCTCATCGGCCATGACCGCGGCGATCCTCCTCGGTCAGGGACGACGCACCGCTCCGCTCTATGTCGCCCTCGGCCTGATGGTGGCATTCAGTCGGGTGTACGTGCGCATCCACCACGCGTCGGACGTCCTCGGAGGCCTCGCCGTGGGAGCGGTCCTTGGGAAGGTGGCCACGAAGATCTGGCCGGGGCCGCGGGGACGACGCTAGGGGCGTCGTGCCGTTCGGTCAGTAGAGCGAGGTCCCCGCCTCAGTTGGCTGAGCCGGTCACCTCAAGATCGACGGGCACCTGAGGCTGAATCTCGGACACCAGCACGCTCCGGACATCGAGCAGCAGGTTGGCCACCTCGTCGGTGGAAACCAGGCCTCGATCCAGCATGCCGGTCAGCCCCCGGTCAATGAGGGCCACGGCCTCGGTGATCACATCAGTGCGCTCTTGGGTCTGCGTCATCGCTACTCCTGATCTCCTGGGCCGAACGGGCACTGGCCCGCCGATCGGGGTACCGACCGTGCCGTCACCGTAGCGCCTCACAGCGTCACTCCACCGTCACCTTTTGTTAAATGATGGCGACGAAGGTCACCCTCGGCGACCAACCCCGCCACTGGAGGCGACCCGGTTCCGGGGTGATTGCGCCCAGCACGTAGCATCCCGAGATGAGCACGCCCCGGGGTGTCACCTTCGCCTCGTTCCAGGCCCTCGGTCCCGACAAGGCCCTGACCGCCGCCCGCTGGGCCTCCGAACTTGGGTTCGAATCGTTCTGGACAGCCGAGACAACCGGGCCTGAGGCGTTCTCCACCCTTGCGGCCGTAGGAGCGGCCAGTGGCGGCCTCGACCTCGGTACGGGGGTACTGGCGCTGCAACTGCGTGACCCCTCTCTCACCGCCATGGGTGCGGCCACCGTCGCTGCACTCCATCCTGACCAGGACGTACTGGTCGGCATCGGGATCTCGTCTCCTGTGGTCACCACCCAGTGGCATGGGGTCCCCTACGGAGACCGCCCGCTCGGAAGGGTCAGGGAATTCGTTGAAGTCCTTCGGGCCTGCCTGTCGGGTGAGGCCGTCAATCACGACGGCGAGCACTACCACCTGCGGCGATTCCGGCTCGGCGTGCGACTCGGAGAACGTCGGCCCCGCATCGTGATCGGCGCACTCAACGAACGCATGCTCGCACTCGCCGGAGAGGTTGCCGACGGTGTGCTGCTCAACTACTTGCCGGCTTCCGCCGTGCCGTGGTGCGTTGAACAGGTTCGCGCCGGCGAGGCAGCCGCCGGTCGAGCGGCGGGAGCCTGCACGGTCTACGCCTACGTACACGTCGGAGTGTGCGAGCGCTCCGACGGCATCGATGCCGCCCGCAAAGACCTCTTCTCCTATGTCGTGGTTGATGCCTACGCCAACGCCTTTCGGCGAGCCGGCTTCGGCGATGAGGTTGACGCCGTGCGGGCCGCCCACGCCCGCAAAGACCGGGACGGGGCGCTCGCCGCCGTGTCAGACGCCATGGTCGACGCCATCGACATCATGGGAAACGCCCACGAGGTTGGTGCCGCCGTCGAGGCCTATGAGAGCGCCGGGGTGGACCACCCCGTCATCATGCCGATGCCGTGGGGACCCGATCGGATGGGCGTCGTGCGCGCCACCATGGAAGCGACCGCACCATGACTGGCGATCTGACCGACAAGGTGGTTGTCGTCACCGGTGGCGGCAGCGGGATCGGTGAGGCGTTGTGTCGCCATCTGGCGCAACACCACCCTGCCGCAGTGGCCGTCGTCGACCGAGACCCGTCGACCGCACAGGCAACGGCTGAGCGCCTAGGTGCGGTCGGCCACGCCTTCCCCGCTGACCTGGCCTCCGAAGAAGCCACTCTCGGCGTGATCACCCAGATCACCGAGGAGGTGGGGCCCATCGACGTGTGGTGTGGCAACGCCGGCATCTTTACCTTCGGCGGTTTCGAGGTCCCCACCGAATCATGGAATCAGGCGTGGAACGTGAATGTCATGGCCCACGTGTGGGCTGCCCGCCGACTCGTCCCCGACATGACCGCTCGTGGGGGTGGCCGGTTCCTCGTCACCGCCTCGGCGGCGGGCCTGCTCGCCCAGATCGGCTCAGCCCCCTATTCCGTGACCAAACACGCTGCCGTGGCGTTCGCCGAGTGGCTGTCCATCACCCACGGTGACGACGGTATCGAGGTGACCCTGGTGTGCCCCCAGGCCGTTGCCACGGCCATGACGGCGGGAGTTCCCGGCGGAGGGGTGGCAGGAGTCGATGGCATGCTCTCCGCCGACGAGGTCGCCGCTGCTGCTGTCGACGGAATGCTCGCTGGAGAGTTCCTTGTCCTCCCCCACCCCGAGGTGGCCGCCTACGCCCGCCGACGCGCCGAAGACCCCGGTCGATGGCTGGCCGGCATGCGGAGACTGCAACAGCGCTTCGTGGGAGGAATCGGTCCCCGCGACGACCGGAACCAACCGTGACCAAACACCAGGCTTCCTCACAAGCCGCCGCCGATCTCGCCCGGGTCGGTCTCAGCGCGGGCGAGCAGGTGCGGTTTCGACGCCGGCCCTCGGCACGCTGGTCCACGGGCATCGTGGAACGACTCGAGCGTGACGGCTCCGTCGGCCTCCGCGATCCCAAGGGGGCCGCAGTCGCCATCACCGTCGCCCGCATCGAGGTGAACCGAGAGGGGCCTCGGGGCGGTTCAGTGTGGGAACCGCTCGCCGACCGCCTCGCCCGCAACGAACAACTCCGCCTCCTGTAGTCCCCGGCAGTGAGGGCGCCGGCCCGCTACGGTGCCTCTCATGGAGATCCGCTGCGAACCCGCTGACGAGTTCCCTCATGAGATCGGACCCGAAGAGCACTTCAACGAGTCCGTCTACACCAACTGCTTCGACCCAAGGACGGGTCTCGGGGCCTTCTTCCGGCTTGGCAATCGCCCCAACGAGGGCCGCGGGGAGGTCACCGTCTGCCTCTGGCTCCCCGATGGCCGTGTGGCGTTCAGCTTCGCCCGACCGAAGGTCGAAGGAAACGAATTCCGGTCCGCAGGTCTCACCTTCAAAGTTGTCGAACCCTTCGAGCATCTCGAGGTCACCTACAGCGGTGACGTCCTGGTCCTCGCCGATCCCATGGTCCTCGAGGACCCTCGCAAGGCATTCACCGAGTCCCCGACTGCCCACGTCGAGGCAGAGATCACCCTGCGGGCCATCAGCACCATGTTCGGGGGTGAACCCACCGAGCGCATCGAACGGCCGGGCGAAGAGTTCGCCAAGGGTCACACCGAACAGCTTGTGCGAGCCACCGGGCACATCACGGTCGATGGGGAGCGACACGAACTCGACGGTGCTGGATTGCGGGACCACTCGTGGGGGCCGCGCACCTGGCAGGCCCCGTGGTGGTACCGGTGGCTCACTGGCAACATCGGTGAGGACTGCGGCTTCATGCTGAGCCGCATCGGTCGACGCGACAACGAAGGGGTGCGAGCCGGATTCGTTTGGGATGACGGAACCCTGCACCTGTGCAACCACGCCGAGATCTCCACCACATGGGACGACTCGGGCCAGTTCCCCGAGCGCATCGAAGCCCTCCTTGCGGTGCGGGACGGCGACGGGACCGTGCGTCGTGAGTGGCGGATCACCGGCGAATCATCGAGGACGGTGCCCCTGCGTAACCGTCGCGAGGGCATGACCACCCGAATCGCCGAGGCCCCGACCCGCTGGACCCTCGGCGACGGTCGGACCGGACAGGGAATTGCCGAGTATCTCGATCAGGTCATCGACGGTCGACCCGTCGGACTCGACGAGAGCTGACCCGCTCGTCGTCAGATCTGGCGAATAATCTCGACTCGGGTGCCCGCCGCGTTGGCGTCCTCGCCCTTCTCCTCGAGCAGGGCCTGACGATCAGCTTCAGCCTCGACAGCGGCCGACTCGTCAGCCCGGGCCAGAGCCGCCTCCACCCCGTCGTCGGCGATGATGTGGGCCCACTCCACGAGAGCGTCAACCATCTGATCCTCGGGAACGACGCGAACCACCTGCCCCTTGACGAACAAGTGTCCCCGACGACGGCCGGCGGCGATGCCGAGATCAGCCTCACGGGCCTCACCTGGCCCATTGACGACACACCCCATCACCGCCACCTGTATCGGCAGGCCAAGATCCGACAGCGCCGACTGCGCCTTCTCAGCGACCTCGATGACGTCGACCTCAGCCCGCCCACATGACGGGCAGGCGATGAGGTCGAGGCCCTTGCGTTCACGGAGTCCCATCGACTCGAGCAGTACCCGACCGGCGCGAGCCTCCTCGACGGGGTCGGCAGTCAGTGAGAAGCGGATGGTGTCACCGATCCCCTCGGCCAGAAGCGTCGCAATACCGGCGGTGGCCTTGACGAGACCTCCGGGAAGAGGCCCGGCTTCGGTCACACCGAGGTGCAGTGGTACCGATCGTCCTTCGTCGTCGACAAAGAAAGGGTCATCGGCCATCAACCGATAGGCCTCAATCATGAGGGCCACATTGGAGGCCTTCACGGAGATCTTCACATCGTCGAACCCAACCTCACGAAACAGGGCCATCTCGCGCCGCGCCGACTCGACCATGGCTGCTGCGGTCACCTGCCCGCCGTACCGCTCATAGAGCTCCGGATCCAAGGAGCCACCGTTGACACCGATTCGGATGGGAACCCCCCGGTCACGGGAGGCCTCGGCCACCGCCTTGATGTGTTCGGGACGCCGGATATTGCCCGGGTTCAGTCGCAGACAATGCACGCCAGCCTCGAGGGCGGCAAGCGCCATCCGATACTGGTGATGGATATCGGCCACGATCGGAACCGGAGAACGGGGAACGATGTGCGCCAATCCCTCGGCTGCGTCAGTGTCATTGCACGTGCAGCGAACAATGTCGGCTCCGGCAGCAGCGAGCGCATAGATCTGGGCGAGCGTCCCGTCGACATCAGCGGTCTTGGTGGTCGTCATTGATTGCACGGTGATCGGGGCGCCACCACCAACAGGGACGTTCCCCACCATGATCTGACGCGTGGGGCGGCGTGGGAATGCTGCAGACGGCTGCATGTCAGGGAACGAGGCGCACCGGATCGACGATGTCGAGGTACATCGCGGAGAGCCCCACCCCCAACAGAATGAACACCACGACGTAGGTGAGGGGCATGAGCTTGGACACGTCGACCCGATAGGGACGCCGGGCGATGGCCCCCCTGATGGCCTCGTACGTCGCCACGACGGCATGGCCGCCGTCGAAGGGCAATAGCGGCAGCAAGTTCACGAGACCGAGGAAGATGTTGACCATTGCCAGGAGGAAGATGATGGACTCAATGCCCGAAACCCCGCTCAGTTGGTCACCAACCTGAACGATGCCGATGAGCGACAGCGGACGGATCTCCGCCTCATCCTGAGGGGTCACCTGTGATGTGGGTGCTCCCACTGGTGCTGGCGCACTTCCATCGAGAGCCTGCAACGGCACTCGCCCCTCAGTAGACGGATCCGGTGCCGTGTCATCGGAGGCAGCACCGGCAATCAGTTGCCCGTAGCGCACCAGGCCCGATGGGGAGAAGAGGCGGCCGAGAAACTCGAACATGCTGCCGGCGACCTCACCGACCATGCTGACCGACCCGCCGGCAGCACCGACGATGCTCACCGGCTGCGCATCACTCCCCGTTCGGGAGATGCCGAGGAATCCACGGGCACCGTCGGCAGGCAGGTCGATCGGAAGCGTTAATGCCGCCCGGTAGGTTCCCCCCGCTGCCTCAATATCAACATCGGCTGTTCCCGAGCCCGACAGCGCAGTCTGAAAGGCGTCGTAGTTCGGGACTGGCTGACCATTGACGGCAATGACCCGACTTCCTTCCGGGAGGATCGGTGTGGTCGGCAACGCCTCAACCCCAGCAGCCGTGAGGGCCCACCCGAGTGACGCCGTGGTGGTGAAGGTCTCGTCACCCCGCTGCACACCAAGAACCACTTGCTGGCCGGCGAGGCTATTCAACTCGCCAGTGAATCCGTCCCATGAGCCCACGGCTTGCCCGTCGACAGTGATCACTCTGTCACCGGGCTCGAGCCCTGCGGCCTGTGCGGCCCCACCGTCGACAACCCGTCCCACTGACCAGTCATCGGGATTGTTCACACCCACGGCGGCGAAGAGGCCGAAGAACAACACCACACCGATGGCAATGTTGACGGCGGGACCCGCAAGAACGGTGGCCAGCCGACGCGGGTAATTCTTGGATCGGTAGGTCCGCCCTTCATCAGCGGGGTCAACCTGCTCAAGGTTGCTCATCCCGATGATCCGGACGTAGGCGCCGAGAGGAAACGCCTTGAGGCCGTATTCGACCTCACCGCGTCGGAACGACCAGATGCGCGGCCCCATCCCGATGAAGAATTCCGTCACGAGCATGCCCGAGCGACGAGCCACCACGAAGTGTCCGACCTCGTGGAGGAAGATCGACAGGATCAGGGCCAAGATCAGGACGAGCACGGGGAGGCCGAGGAAGACCCCGAGGGCGACGAGCGCAGCCACGACGAGCAGCAGCCTGACCGGGTTGGACCGCACCGTGCGCACATCGGGTCCGCCGGAGGAACCGCCGGGACTCTCGTCACCAGCCACGGGAGGAGGCTGCAGCCCAGCGAGACCCGTCACGACCCCACCCCGATCACAGCCGACACGTTCCGGCGGGCCAC
>JALRFT010000234.1 GCA_023261915.1 Acidimicrobiales bacterium
GTGGTTCCCCCCAGATGTGTCATGGGCCACACGTTACTCACGTCCAGTGAGAGGGTGTACCTCGCCCGAGGTCAGTTCCGGCCCAGCAATCGATCTTTCCATGTGCGGTTCAGCACACCGTCAAGGTTTCCGGCCCGCACCGCGGCGAGGCGCTCACCTCGTAGCAAGGCGGCTTCCTCGTCGACGATTCGGTGATCAGGGTCGAGATCGGGGAGGTCGCCCACCACCCAGCCCAACAGGAGGTCAGCGAGTCGGGGGTTGCGAGCGAGGGCGGGACCGTGCAGGTATGTGCCCACCACATGGCATCCGTCACCTGCCAACACGCCCTCGCTTCGTGATCCATCTGAGGTGATCCCCACTGATCCGTTGCCCACGCCGGCCTCGACAAGGCCGAGTGGCCGGGCGTCGGGTCCGAGTTGCGTCCGACCGGCATGATTCTCAAAGCCGGTCAGCTCACCGATGTCGAGCGTGGCGGTTGTCGTGGTGAGCAACTCGCCGACGGCGCGGCGCTCACCGGTGCGCACCGTTGCGCAGTCGACGAGGCCGAGACCGCGCACCGGTTGTCCGTCGGGCCCAGGGAACTCGGTCCCGATCAGCTGCATACCGGCGCAAACGGCAAAGACCACGGACCCTGCAGCTGCCGCCCGACCCAGGACACCTTGGGTGGCCAACTGCCGGCACGCCTCCACCTGGGGCCCGTCTTCCCCTCCCCCCAACACATAGATGTCAGCGGACTCGGGCACGGTGTCGTCGGCGCCGACACTGAGAACTTCGGCGTCGATACCCCGCCACCGCAGACGCTGGGCGAGAATGGTGGCGTTCCCACCGTCGCCGTAGGTCCCGAGCAACTCGGGGTAGAGCAGCACGATACGTACGGCAGAGTCACGGGTAGTCGTGCTCACTGGTCGACCTCGGCGATGTGGTCCTGCACGGCCGTGTAGTTGCCGATGACGTCGATGACCAGGTCAGCGGTGTTCCCACGGCGCTGTTGCACGGTCGCCACCGCTTCGGCCAGCGAGTTGGCACACGCGTGCTCGACCCCGGCGTAGCCGAGACGCACGGCGAGATCGTGTCGGCGTTCCCCTGACGCCACGACGAACCGTCCGGCGAGTCGTTCGAAGGGCACGTCCCACAACCATGACGGATCACGACCGTCGGCAATGCGGGCGTTGATGGAGACGACTGCTGGGGTATCGCTGTCGTCGACCATCTCAAGCGCCTCCTGCCAGCCCGCCGGGTTCTTGGCCAACAGCAGTCGTACCGGCTGGCCGTTGACGGTCTCGGTTCGGTAGCGCCCGGCGATGTCGTCGACGCTGGCGAGCGCCGATACCGAGGTCTCGGCTCCGATCCCGAACCACCCTGCTGCGGCAGTGGCCATGGCGGCGTTGGCTCGATTGGCTCGACCGGGCAGGGCCAGGGGAAGGGGAATGTCTTCTCCCGACGAGGTGTGCAAAGTGTCGCCGTCCAACCACAGGTCGCAGGGCGGCCGGGCGAATCCGCACGATGAACACGACCAACCTTGCGGTTCGCCGAACCGGATCCGTCCTCCGCACGCCGGGCACCCGGTGGCATCGAGCGTCCACCATGATCCCGTTCCGACCCACGTGACGGCCCGGGCCCCGGGGCCGTCGAGGGCGCCGCTGGCCGCCCACGTCACGAGCGGATCATCGGCGTTGGCGACCACGGCCCGGGTTGGTGAGGTGGCCAGCGCCTCACGCCACAGTGAGGCAATGGCGCGCACCTCTTGGGTTCGGTCGAGTTGGTCACGGCTCAGATTCATGAGCACCACCACGGCTTCCCCGACCTGTCGGAGAATCTGGGGAAGCCACAATTCGTCGCACTCGAGTGAGGCGTTGGTGGCTGTCGGTTCGACGCCGAGGGCCACCACCATGCCGGCGTCCATGTTGGCGCCATCGGCGTTGGTCGCCACCGGCCCCCTCGTGGCGAGGGCGCGAGCCAGATAGTGGTTCGTCGTCGTCTTGCCGTTGGTGCCGCTGATCAGTGCGACGTTGCGTCCCGTCGTCAACTGGTGCAGGAGTTTGCGATGCACCAGCACGGCGAACTGACCACCGATGACGCTCCCCGATCCGAACCCGGTGCGCCTTGACAGACCGGAGATGGCGCCGGCCGTGCCGAGCACGGCCCGCGCCACAGGCCGGATGGAGGGAGGGGGTGGGTCGGCCCGACCGGGGAAGACCCCGGGGCCGTCGGGACTCACGAGGCGGCAGCCTGCTCGGGCGACGGGTGTCCCGCCATGACCCAGTCGAGGCCGCGCAACAAGGCGGTGGTGGCGGGCCGGACTACGAGGGGGTCGGCACCGGGAGCAAGGGGCAGCCACAACTGGCGCCGCACCCACGACGGCAGGACACCGACGGCGGCCGAGGCGATCACGGCGTAGGTGGGTCGCACGGCGAGTGGGAGCGGCGGGAACATGAGCCAGCGGGCCGCGTCGCGAGCCTGCGCTCCGGCTCCGATCTCCGGTCGCATGTCACGGAAGTACTGGCGCAGCGCTGCGACCGAGGTGGCCGCCGGTTCGCAGCCCAATACGTCGGCGAGGACCGACATCTCTGCGACGTACTGGTCAGCCTCGGCGTCGTTGAGTCGGCGGGTTCCATAGCGCTGGTAGGTGCGCAGGAAGGCGTCGACGAGGGCGTGGTGCACCCACAGCATCAGGTGCGGATCATTCGCCTCGTAGGGGTCGCCGTCGGGTGTCGTCCCCGTGACAGTGGTGTGGACCTTCTTGACCATGCGGACCATGGCCTCGGCTTCCTCGGTGGTGCCGAAGGTGGTCACCCCCACATAGCTCGCTGTGCGGTTAAGTCGCCCCAGCGGATCGCTTCGATAGGCCGAGTGGTCGGCGACCCCGGCCATCACCCGGGGGTGCATCGTCTGGGTGAGCAGGGCGACGACACCCCCGACGAACATCGAGCTGTCCACGTGTACCCGCCAGGTCACACTGTCGGGCCCGAACAGGCCCGGGTCACCCTTGAGCGGCAGGGAGAGGTCCCGCACAGGAGCGTCCCCGGCGATCATGCGACGCATCCGCACGGCTAGTTCCCGCCGGGCTGACCCGACGGCGTCGCCGAGGGCGCCGGTAGCAAGGTCGAGACCCATGAGGGGAAGGCGGGTCAGATTGGGGAGTGCTGGTGGAGTGGCCACGGCCCCACGATACGCCGGTCCCCGTGGGCCACGGTGGTTGACGTTGGTGTCGGCATGTGGTGAGGTGGGGGTCACATCACCAGGTGACGCTCGGGGGAAGCCGGATGAGCCGGCACTGTCCCGCAGCCGTGGGCCGGGAATCTGATCCATGGATCGGGTTGTCGGCGAGTCGGAATGCCCGTCGCCACCCGGCTCCACTTCATGCCGTCGAGGACTGCGGCCACGGAGCCCTGCCCCGGCGGGTCGTCCCGCCTGGCGCCGGGACCCGGGACCTGTCCGAGGGAGGGTTCCGTGCCGCAAGTGTCAACCGCCCGACGAGGACTGGCCGGCGTTGTGACGTGTGCCTCCCAGGTCGTCGCGATGTTGGCCATTGTTGCCGGGGTGCTCGCCGTGCCCTCGATCGTTGACCCGCAGGGTTCGGTGCTGCCCGGTACGCCGTGTGCCGAAGCAGCACCGGCTGGTGACGGCATGCAGCGCGTGGCCGTGGCGGTGGACCCTGGAGTGCTCGGTGGAGGGGCCGGTTCGCTGTGTGTCGAAGTGCCTGTTGGCGCCTCAGGAGCTGATGTTCTCGTCGCCCGGGCCCAGACGCTCGGTCGTCCGGTGCCACGGTGGGCGTCGAACGGTCTGCTGTGTTCTCTCGACGGGGTGCCAGCCACCGGGTGTGGTGAGCGCATCGACGGGGCCTACAACTACTGGGCCTACTTCCTTGGTGACGGAGGCTCGTGGCGCTACGCCGGAACCGGTCCGGCGTTGCGCCGTGCCAACCCTGCGCTCGTTGAGGGGTGGCACTTCGTGGCCGGCGCCGGGAATGCTTCGGACCCACCGCCGTCGCTCTCGGCGTCAGCTGCCGACATTTGTCCTCCAGCGCCTCCGGTGACCTCGCCCCCGACCACGACGGCGCTGGTCGCTCCCGCTGGTCAAGCCGGATTCGTCCCCACCGGCGGTTCCGCTGGTGCGGGGGCGCCTCCCGGAGCTGGAGGGTCCACCACAGTCCCCGCGGGCGGTGGTGGCGACACCGGCCAACCCGTCGGGGGAACCGGTGGTGCGGCTGATGAGGTGCGCGTGGCGTCGGCTGACCAGAACCTCCGTGACGCCCCGGCAGCTGTTGGGGTGCCGACTGAAGGAACTGAAGGGTCCTCGATGCCGTGGGCGGTCGTCGTGATCGTTGGGGTTGTCGCCGCACTCGGGGTGTCGGGTGTGGCGCGTACGAGACGACGGGCGTTGTGAGCCTGA
The DNA here is from genome assembly GCA_023261915.1 of Acidimicrobiales bacterium. Lineage (GTDB taxonomy): Bacteria > Actinomycetota > Acidimicrobiia > Acidimicrobiales > Acidimicrobilacustridaceae > M30B73. The sequence continues at coordinate 4,393 of JALRFT010000234.1, forward strand.
CCGCTACACCACGGTGGCGACGGACGCGCGCCGTGCATCCTCTGGCGTGGTGGTTGTGGAGTCTCGGCCTCGCCGCCGCGGCCATGCGCATGACGAACCCCCTGCTGTTGGCCCTTGTCATTGCGGTGGCCGGTTGGGTGGTCGCCGCCCGGCGCAGCGACGCCCCGTGGGGGCGGATCTTTTCGTTCGCTCTCCGCCTTGGTGTCTTCTTGGTGGTGATGCGGGTTCTGCTCGCGGTCGTGTTCGGTTTACGTGTCCCGGGCAAGGCGCTGTTCACCTTGCCGACCGTTGAGCTGCCCTCGTGGGCGGCGGGGGTCAACATTGGTGGGTCCGTCACCGTCGAGTTGTTGTTGAGTGCGGCGACCGAGGGGCTCCGCCTTGCCGCCATCGTCGCCTGCTTCGGGGCGGCGAGTTCACTGGCCAACCCGTACCGGCTGCTGCGCAGCCTCCCGGCCGTGCTCTACGAGCTGGGTGTGGCACTCACCGTGTCGCTGGCCATCGTGCCCAACACGGTGTTGAGCGCCGGACGCGTCCGTGAAGCGCGACGCTTGCGTGGCCGCGCCGTGCGGGGTCTGCGGGGGTTGCGGGGCCTCGCCATGCCGGTGCTTGAGGGGGCACTCGAGCGTTCCG
>JALRFT010000276.1 GCA_023261915.1 Acidimicrobiales bacterium
GCAGCCCGCCCTCGACCGAGCGCACGTCCAGGGACGGCACCACCGGCTCGGCCGCCGTGAGCACGCGCAGGTTCCGCTTCTCGAGCAGCACCAGCAGGGCGTCGTCGTCGAAGCCGGGTGCGATGACGACCTCGGTGAACACCGGGGCCAGCGCCTCGGCCATGGCGTGGGTCACCGGCCGGTTGACCGCCACGATCCCACCGAACGCACTCACCGGGTCGCACTCGTGCGCCTTGCGCCACGCCGTGGTGACGTCGCCGGCCACGGCCACCCCGCACGGGTTGGCGTGCTTTATCACCACGGCCGCCGGCTCGTCACCGAGCTCGTGCACCAGTTGCCACGCTGCCTCGGCGTCCCAGACGTTGAGGTAACTCATCTCCTTGCCACCGTGTTGGACCACGGTGTCCCACCAACCGCCGACCCGAGCCCCGGTGGGGTCAGTGGCGACGTACCGGGCACCGGACTGATGGGGGTTCTCGCCGTAGCGAAGCACCTGAGCACGCGACAGACGCAGCTCAACCCGTTCGGGCAGCACCTCATCGTCGGTCTCGGCGGCTCGCAACCACGCCACGACCTCACGGTCGTAGGCCGCCGTCACCTCAAAGGCCCGCGCCGCCAAGCGGCGGCGAGTAGTGGGATCGATGACCCCAGTCGAACGCACTTCGTCGGCCACCGTGGCGTAGTCGGCCGGGTCAACGACCACGGCGACGTGCGCGTGGTTCTTGGCCGCCGCCCGCACCATTGCGGGCCCGCCTATGTCGATGAGTTCCACCGACGGGTCGGCGGAGAACGGGTAGAGGTTCACGACCACGAGATGGATGGGTTCGATGTCGTGGGCGTCCATGTCGGCGAGATGTTCCGGATTGGCAGTGTCAGCGAGGATGCCGCCGTGTACCCGGGGGTGGAGGGTCACCACCCGGTGGCCGAGGATGGGCGGAAACCCGGTGATGTCGGCCACGTCGGTCACGGCGATACCGGCCTCGGCGATGGCCGCCGCCGTCCCGCCACTTGAGAGCAACTCCCATCCGGCGTCACTGAGCACCGACGCCAGTTCGGTGATCCCCGTCTTGTCGTATACCGACAGCAACGCCCGCATCCGTGTCCTCTCCTCAGTCACAACTCGTCTCCCGTGTCGAAGGCCATGGCCTCGAGCCCGCCGGCGGCCACCACGTCGAGCACGGTGGCCACGTAGATCCGCCGCTCCACTTCCTTGATGCGTTCGTGGAGGGTCTCCACCGTGTCGTCGGCGAGAACTTCCACCGTCTCCTGGGCGAGGATCGGTCCGTCGTCGACCTCCTCGGTGGCGATGTGCACCGTGCATCCCGTCACGTCCACCCCCGCCGCCAGAGCGTCCTCCACGGCGTGCCAGCCCTTGAACGCCGGCAGGAGAGCCGGGTGGGTGTTGAGGATCCGGCCGCCGAAGGCATCAAAGACAGGGGCGGCGAGGATGGTGCCGAATCCGGCCATGACCACGAGATCGGTCTCGGCCTCAGTGAGCTCGGTCACGATCTGACGGGAGTACTCGACCCGGTCGAAGTCGGTGCCGTAGGTCGTGCGTTCCACAAGGCGCCACGGCACCCCGTTGGCCTCGGCCACCGCTGTTGCGCCACACGGCCGGTCAACGACGACGAGGCTCACGGGGACGCCGCCAGTGCACATGGCGTTGAGGATCGTCCCCGAGCCCGAAGCCAGCACCGTCACCCGCATCGGCGGCACGCTACCAGCCAGACCCATTGGGTCGACCCGGTCGCCAGCGATGGCTTCACGGCGCGATGTCGACGGGGAGTGAGGCCCGCAGGTCGCGTGACGAGGCTCCGATGTCGACCTGGTAGGTCCCCGGCGGCACAACCCAGCCACCCACCGTTTCGTCCCAGGTGGCGAACGCCCGACGGTCGAGGGGAACGCTGACGCTCACCTGCGACCCGGCGGGGACCCACACCCGGGTGAACCCGCGCAGTTCACGCACTGGACGGTCCGCTGCGCCTGCGGGTGCTGCGACGTACACCTGCACCACTTCGTGGCCATCACGGTCACCGATGTTGGTCACGGTGACCGACACCTCCGCCACCGCCTCCCCCCCGGGCCGCTCATCGGCCGCAAGTGGACCGCCGACCAGCGGGGCGAGCACGGTGACGGCCGGCTCGTCGTATGTGAAGCGGGTATAGGAGAGCCCGTGGCCGAAGCAGAACTGGGGAGTGATCTCGCGATAGTCGAACCACCGGTAACCGATGAAGACACCCTCGTCGTAGTGGACCTCACCGTCGACCCCGGGGTACTGCCTGGGGTCACCGGCGGCGTGGGCAGCGGTGGTGGCGAGATCGGTGGGGAACGTCGTCGGGAGGCGGCCTGACGGGTTGACGTCACCCGACAGGACATCAGCGAGAGCGTGGCCGCCCTCCATGCCCGGGTACCACATCTGCACCACTGCAGCGACCTCGTCACGCCACGGCATCAGCACCGGGGCCCCGGCGTTCACCACCACCACGGTGCGTTCGTTTACCGCCGCCACCGCCCGCACCAGGTCGTCCTGTTCAGGGGGCAGGGCGAGAGTGGTGCGGTCACGTCCCTCGGTCTCGGTGTCGTGGTCC
>JALRFT010000333.1 GCA_023261915.1 Acidimicrobiales bacterium
GTTCTTGGCGAGAATGGTGATGCCCTTCTCACGCTCGAGATCCATGGAGTCCATGACCCGCTCAGCCACCGACTCATTGGATCGGAACGCCCCGGATTGGCGCAGCAAGCTGTCCACGAGCGTTGTCTTGCCGTGGTCGACGTGGGCCACGATGGCGAAGTTACGGAGTTCACTGCGGGTAGGCACAGAAAGACGACGCTATCGGTTGTGCATGCCTTCGGTACAGCCCACAGCTGTTGCCGAGCTTCAACGACCGCCGTTGATCGGTTTGGTTGTTGGTGTCGTCACCTTGGTGGTGGAGGTCACCGATGAGGTTGTGGTGGAGGCTGGTGGAGACGTTGATGAGGTCGATGGGGGCGGCGGAGCCTCGGTCGTTCCCGGCGGTTGGGTCGTGGTGGGTCGGGGCAGGGGGGCTCGGCTGGTGGGCGGTGAGGGCACTGTGCTCTCTGAGGGTTGCGTGGTCGTCGAGGTGGTTGCCGGGGCGACGGGGGTGCTCTCAAGAAGCGGCCGTTGCGTCCGCACTGATTCAGGCCACTCGGGGGTGGCTACTTCACTGATCGCTCCATCGGCGGAGACAACGAAGTCTCGGCGAGATCCGCTCAGGGTCACGGTGGCGCTGGTGTCACCACCGGTTGACCAGCGCACCTCACTTGCGCCGGTCGGGGTTCGGGTGAGGGCAATCCGAGACTCACTCTGAGCATCGAGACTCACCACTCCGCCGGGGGCCGCGAGGGTGACTGAGACATCACCGGTGACGTCGCGCACGAGCACCTGGTCGGAGTCGGTCTCCACGGTGGCAGCGCCGGCGCCAGAGAACGTGACGGCGAGGGATCGCTCTCCACTGGTGACAGCCAGACGTCCCGGTGATGTGGTGCTGAAGGTGAACGGCTCATCATCAGCAACGTCAGCGAGCATGGTCGTCTGGCCGAAACCACCTCGGACTACGGCGCGCACGTTGTCGTCCCCGGGGGTGCTCTGCGGGCTGGCGATGGTGGCGCCCGTCCGCTCCTTGGTCATTGACCAGGCTCGACCGCTCGTCGTTACGGCCAGTTGGGGTCGTCCGCCCCCAGCGCCGAGGAAGGGTTCGACGAATGGAGCCTCGCGGGTATCGAGGGCGACGACGTCGAGATCCGAACCGTTCCCGAACCACACCGCATCGGGATTATCCGCACCGGGGGCCGCAGTGGGGTCAGAGTTGGCGTAGGGGAACCGCCATCGGTCGTTCTCAAGATCAAACTCGATGAAACGGTCAGCCGTTGGCCAGTTCGGGTCGTACACCCACACGATGGCCCGGCCATCGTCGAGGCGTTCAACGGCGTAGGGCGTGACAGCATGACCGAGGCCGTTGGCGTAGAGACCGATGGTTACCGGCACTGCCTGGCTACCGAGACGGTCCTCAAGATCACTAGCGACCTCACCGAGGTTGCGTGTCCGGGAGGCCTCGGCGGCGGAGATGACCTGAGGAAGGAACTGGGTGGCAAAGAGTCGCCGGATGGTTCGCTCAACTGTGGTGCTCCGTTCCAGATCAGTTGACGCAGGGGTTGCCCCGGCGATGTAACGATCGAGGCTCAGTACCGCCATTCCCTCACAAACCCCACCGACCATGGCGCCGGCCACGGTGTTCGCCCACTGCTGTGCTTCGGGTCGGATGACACAGGGTCCCGTTGCGGTTTCGCACACGCCATCGGCGCCGAACATGGCAATCAGATCAGCGGCGTCAAAGGTGCGCTCGGGATCGGCGGTATTGGCGAAGGCGAGCCCATTGGGGGCCGGTCGCATCCCGAGATCCGCTGCCGTGCCGTCGGCCCCCCAACCACTGTCGGGCATCGGGGCGAACGAGCCGAACTGCCCTGAGTCAGCACACCCGGCGATGAGGACGAGGCCGACCACGAGCGAGGCACAGCGCCGAGAAACGGGCCTTCCCAGTCGAGAGCCTCCCGGGGTGCGACCCGAATTCCGGTGCTGCCTGCCCGTCGATCCCGCCCGAAAGCATGGGGAAACTGTTTCTCTACCCTCGTGGCGCGCCATGCGGACGTGACCGTAGACCGTTCGGGGGTGGGGGAGAAGGCCCCCCGGTCAGAACTCCCGCAGCAGAGCGACTCCAGAACGTTTTTCAGGTGCGTTCCCTAGATTATGGGGCGCGTTTTTTCAGGCGTTTGGGCGTGATAGAAAAGGGTCGTGGCACGGGGGGGTTCGAGCCGTTTCGGCATCTCATCTTCAGGGCAATCTGAGCGCAATGGCCTCAGTCGCCGTGAGATGGTTGTGGGGGGTGTGGCGATCTGGCAGTCGGTGGCGCGGCCGTGGGAGGAGGCGGATCTGAAGCTGCGGTTTGGCGATCGCTACAGGAGATATTGTGCTGCGGTGCCATGCTGGATTCCGCGGCACACCGCCTACCGGGAAACGCCTGACCCGCCGGCGACGGAATCGCTGGCGAGTGAATCAACGCCCTGATGGTTGGGCGTGCCGGTTGATCGCTTCGGCCACGGCCACGGCGATTTCGTCCGCCATCCGTTGCTGTTGAGTTGCGTCGGCAAGCCCGCTGTTGGAGGCGATGATCTTGCCCGCAATCACTGCCGGGTTGAATCCTGCTACGGCCGCCATCGGCACGGTGCCGGGTGTCAGACGGCCCCGGTCGGAACTGTTGATGACGAAAAACGGCT